>JALYUO010000781.1 GCA_030853735.1 Chloroflexota bacterium | reverse complement strand
GACCAATAGCGCACGGGGGCTACGGCACTGCGCCAACCGCCCCGCCCGTGCGCTCCAGGCGCTGGGTCTCACTCTTGAACAATGAATAGCTCCTGGCCCACCCCCGGCCCCAGCGACGAGCCGGCGGGCGGCAGGGGCGCGGGAGCATCGTCGGCGATCAGAGACTCGACCGTTTCGAGGATCGCTACCAGCCGGTCGTATTGGCCTTTGAGTAGGCGGCCCAGGAACTCGGTGGTGCGGAGCAGGTGGGCGCGGTCGCCCCCACGGGCGGTGTAGGCGCGGGATAGCACATAGATGATCACCTCGTCTACCGGGCAGTCGGTGGCCTGCATCAGCAGGCGCAGGTATTGCGGGCGTTCGGTGAAGCGCAGCAGTTCGGCTTCGCTGCACAACGAGGTGCGGTAGTGCAGGCGCGGTGGTGTGTCGGGATAGGTGTAGACCAAGCGGCGCGCTTCCAGCGGCTCCGTGCGGTCGGCGGTCCAGGCATAGTGGGCGACGACCAGGGCCGAAAACTGGCTCCGCAGCGTGCGGGTCAGGTCGGGGTGGATCTGGTACACCGCGCCGTCGGCATCGGCAGCTTTGCCTTTCGCGCTAATTGGCCCCAGCCCCTCAGTCTTGGCATCGTAGACCAGCCCCAGCACGTCCTCGGCAACCACCAGCCCGCCCAACGGCGGCAGTTCGTGCAACTGGTAGCTCTCCGCCGTGAACGCCCGATAGGACGCACCGATCACCTCGCCCAAGGCAGCCCGCCCCTCGCCCGCCGTCAGGCGCGTTACGCCGGGGAAGGGGAGGATGTCTTCACTCATAGATCGGTTCTCCGACAGCACATACTGTGTTCACTCCCTCCGCCTGCCGGCTACAAGTTTGCCATGAACTCGTCAGGCGTAACTTTTGCCTGTCGCAAAATGCCGCGCAATGTGCCGATAGCCAGTTCCTCATGAATAGGGACCGTGCAACCAACAGTTCCTGCGTCAGTTGTTCGCTTCAGTGTTACATGGCTCCCCCGTTGCCGAATGGGCACAAAACCAAGCCGCTCTAAGGCGCGGATCGCTGCTTCACCGGAGACCCGTCGAAGTTTAGGCACATAACGCCTCGAAGGTGGTCAACAATGGGCGACTCATTGTAGGAAGGGGGAAGTCTTCCAAATACAACTCTGTCGCTTCCTTCAAGTTAGCCACTGCATCCTCGATGGTATGGCCTTGGCTGACCGTGCCGACTTCGGGACACTCGGCCACATATAAGTCGTCTTCTTTGTGAACCACCGCCGTGAAAGTGTGAGTCGTCATGGCAATTGCTCCTTACGGGCGCGGCTGGCCGCGCCCGTACATTTCTGCGCCATCTGGCCTCTGATCTCTGGCTCCTAAATCCGCCGGCCCATGCCGCGTTTGCCGCGCGCTTTCTCCGACGGGGGAGCCAGCAGGCCGGCCTGTTCCAGCAAGTAGAAATAGCTGGCGCGGTCGGCGGCGCGCAGCACGGCGAAATTATCGGCCAGGGTCAGCGCTTTCGGGTAGCCGTCGCCCAGCGCGCATTGGCTGAGGACGATGCGCTGCGTCCGATCCAGCAGGTCGGCCTGCTCGACCCACAAGGGGAACTCTAGCCGCGCCACCTCGTAGGGGGTCGCCAGATAGCAGAAGCCCATGGTGTCCCAGAAATCGAGGGAACGCTGCCCCCCAGACGAGGAATAGGGCGAATAGTTCTGGAACACTGGGGAGCGCACGCCCACATCCAGCAGTTCCCAAAACAAGCCACTGTCATCGAGCGTCCATAGGCCGGAGCATTCGGTGCGGCTGCAACGGGTCTCGCAGGGAGCGACGCGCTGGGCGGCTCCCTCGCCGGCGGCGCGGCAGGCCAACACACGGGCGACGCGCATCACCGCTTGGCTGGCCGGTTTGCTCACATAGCCCACTACCGGCACCCCGATCCGCTCGAAATCGGCTAACACCGCCCCATAGGCCGCGACGATCTGCGCGACCTTGGGGTCGCGCGCCAGCGCCAGCGACAGTTGCATCAACGATCCGTCAAACAGCGCCAAGTCAGCCCCGAACTGTTCGGCCCAGCGGTGCAGTTCGGTCAGTTCCTGCAACGCGCATTCGGCCTGCAACAGCGGCCCAGTGGCCGACCACTCCGCCCCGTCCAACGGTGGATCTATGCAGTGTGTCGCCGTACTGTCGAGTTCCGCCGCCGACTCCTCACCATACTGGATCATCACCCGGCCCACGTTGATCAGATAGCAATATGATCCGCGGTGTTTGTCGGGAGCCACAAACGACGAGTCAGTGGCAATCACGGTATAGTCGGGATCGGCGGGTTCGCCGGGCGTGAACTCATGCAACGGCGTGCGCGGCACCCCCAGCAAACGCCGGCTTTGCACCGCCTCGATGCGCGTCTGCCACTCGGTGTCATCGGTGGCGAGGTAGATTTCGCCGGCATCTTGGGCGGCTTCGGCGCGTGTGGTATGCGCCGTCTGCGCTTGCCCCAAGGTGGCCGCAATTTGTCGGGCAACTTCGCTGTAGTCGTAGGGCATAGTCGTGGAGTTCTGAATTCTGAGTTCTGAGTTGGCGACGTGAAACGTGATGATGTGATAAGGATTTAACTACTCAGCCTTTGCTGCAAAGAAAGGACACCTGTCATTCTGAACGCAGTGAAGAATCGGTTGGGGTGGGGACACAGCCACCCGCAGGCATTTACAGGGCGGCGTAAGTCATTGCGGGTGGGCTGATTCGCACGGCGACCGATTCTTCACTGCGTTCAGAATGACAGCATTCTCTCCACCTCATCGGCTGAATCGGTCTACCCACCCATTACAATCTCCGTGTCTCCGTGTCTCCGTGTTGTCGTCCGTTCCGTAGGGCCAGATTCTGCGCTCAATGGGACAAGGTCATAGGCTGAGTAGCTACTTACGTATTACGGGCTGCTGCGCCGTAATTGGATCGTCAGATAGTCACCCTCGGTGCGGACTTCGGTGACGCGGAAGCTGTCGCCCTCGAAGCCGGCGCGCAGTTGGGTGTTGAGTTCGGCCAGCAGCACATTGTTGGTGATGTCGTCTACGGATTGGTGAATTTCGCCGGCCAGATCGAACGGCAATAGGTTCAGCGGCACTTGTGTATCGCCCAGGCGCGGCTCGCCGAGCATCCGCATCGCCAGTTTGCCGTCTTGCACCGACAGTTGGTTGTTGACGCTGGGCGAGATGGTGAAAAAGCCGGCCACATCGAAGGTCGGGGTCAAGACCACCGCCGCCTGCGGCAACAGGCCCATCTGCAACCCGGTCGTCTTGATGTTCTGCACCACGACTTGCGGATTGGTGCGTAGGCGGCGCTGGATCGCATCGTTCAGGTACGTTTTGCTGATCGACAACCGCACATCGGCCGTTTCGGTCGAGAAGCGATCCTTGGCCGCCTCATGCACCGACAGTGCCGCCAGGGCCAGCAATGTCGCCACGCCCGTCACCCAGCCGATAACAAACCCGGCCCCCAGCAACAGGGGGCGACGACTGCGCCGGCCAAAGCTGCGCCCCGCGCCCGGCCCCGGCGTGATATGCGCGTCACTAGACATCGGGCGCTTGATCGTCCGTTGCCCCGTCGCGTAGCAACGCCGAGTCTAAGGTGCGGGTCGGCTGATCACTATCCAGGGCCGGCATCCCGTCCACGCGGGCGATCCAGGCCGGGGCATCGCGCAGTTCCGCCATCGTCGGCAGGTATTCCGGCCCGGCCCAGACCAGATTGGCAACCTGCACCCCGCGCGCGGCGACCACGGCGTTGATGAACGCTTCGCCGGCGCGATACTGCTCCATCTTCAGCGCCAGCCCCGTCAGGCGGATAAACAGCTTTTCGATGGGGCTGCGCTGGGCGGCCCGCTCTTCAATGCGCCGCTTAATCATGTCAAACGACGGCATCAGCCGCACCCCGACCGCATTCATGATGTAATTGCTATAGCCTTCGATCACCGACATCAGCGCCTGCAATTTGCCGAACAGGATGCGCTGCTCCGGGGTCATCACCAGTTCGATCCAGCTTTCGCCCGCCGCAAAGTTGGCCCGCGCCCGCCCCACGATGCTGCCCAACCCGCCGCCGGTCCGCAACGCGGTGAGGTCGCTGATGATGGTGTTGAAGTAGGTTTCGAGGATCGTGTTGAAGTATTCGCGCACCCACGGGTAGGCTTCAAACTGGAAGGCGTGGGTGGTTTCGTGCAAGGCGATCCAGAGGCGGAAGTCGTCGGCATCCAGGCCGCGCTCCTGCTGTACGGCGGCGATATTCGGCTCCACCATGTAGAGGCGGCCCACCGTCAGGGGTTCGCGACCCAGCAGGCTCAGGTCATATTGGCCGAGTACGCGCCGCGCCAAGTAGCCCAGCAGCACACCCAATTCGCCCGACAGCACAGCACGGTTCACGTCGGTCATCAGCAGCGTGCCGATGTCGTCCTTGCTGCTGGTCAACTGGTGCATCCGTTCCAGCGGCGCAAAGAGTTGCTCGAAGTTGACGATGTTGGCATCAATCCATTCGGCGCGGGTGAAGGCGGCGATGTTTTGCACCGGCTGCGGCAATGCGCGGCCCATCTCGGCAGCGATCAGCGGTTCGCAGCGACGCACCAGGGCGGTGTAATACGCGCCCCATTGCTCGTGCCAGCCGGCCTCCAGCGCCGGTTCGGGGTTCATGGCCTGGGCCAGCGTCCGCACGCGGTTCCAGTTGAGCATCGGTGGCACGCCGCCGATGCTATATTTGCGCTGGCGGTTGGCGGCGTAGGCCACGCCAAGCGCCACCCCGGCCACCACGCCGAGACCGATCATTTGCCGATTATTGCGACTCATGTTGCGCGTTCCCTTCTTGCAAGCCGTCCGTTCGTATGTTCTACTATACCCGCTTGCCGCCGCTCCGTCAAGAATCGCCGGTTTTGATCCACGAAGGGCCACGAAGGATCACGAAGAAGGACGGGCGGTGATCCGCGAAGGGACGCGAAGAGCCGCGAAGACGGGTTGATCCGCGAAGGGACGCGAAGAGTTTCATGGAGTTTGGGTGAGATCGGCATTGCAACGGTGTAGGAGGCGGTTCCACCCGGCGCGGCTGGCCTACCGCGATCTCCGGGATTGTAGGGGGCGGTTCCACCCGGCGCTGCCCGCCCTGAGATCCAGCCGCAGATGGGCCGTCGTCTGCGAGCGAGATCGAGGTAAGGTCAGCCGTGCCGGGTGGAACCGCCCCCTACGCGCTCCCCAACATCCAAATCCTTCGCGTCCTTCGCGGATCAAGTCGTCTTCATATCTTCCGCAGATCAACCAGCTCAACGCTCGGTCAGCAACGCATCCACATCGCGCCGCGCCCGCAACGCCGTCCACGGGCTGAGAGCCGGAGCCAGCAGGCGGGCAAGATGCGCGTCGGAGACGGTGCGTTGCGCCTGAATACGGCGGCGTTGTTGCATCATTAGGGATATGTCACGTAAGGAGGCGGCGCGGCCCTGGATGAGCGCCCAGTCGCGGCGGGCTAGGCCGTAGAGCAGCGCCAAACTGTCGTAGCGCAGGATGTAGGGAGCATAGCGTGCCCAGAGGCCGCTAGGCAGATTTTTGATCAGGCACCAGATTCGATTGCGCGCTAGGTGATAGTTCTTGAAAGGCGACCCCTGGCCGCCGGTCGCCGAGACTTCGTGCAAGACGTAGGCATCAGGCACCCACAGCGCGCGCCAACCACGCAAGCGGGCACGCCAAGCCAGATCCGCGTCTTCCAGGTAGCTGAAAAAGGCTGCGTCGAACAAGCCTACATCGGCCAACAATTCCCGGCGGTAGAGCGCCGCCCCTGCGCTGACCCCGAACACCGGCTGCGGCGTGCGCGACAGGTCGGCCACCGCCCCGCCCACGCCCCGGTCAAGCGCCAGCCCGTCACGGTGGACGCTGATACCGGCGGAGGCCACGCGGTCGGGTCGCCCAGCGAACAGCAGCGTGCCGGTGAGACTGCCGACTTGCGGATGCGCGGCGGCGGTCGCCGTCAGGGCACGCAGCCAATCAGGATGGGCCACGGTGTCGTTGTTGAGCGGCACGCAATAGGCCACGGCAGGATCGGCTAGCGCCGCCCGCAGGGCGCGATTGTTGCCGGCGGCAAAGCCGGCGTTAGCGGAGTTGACCAGCAGACGCAACGGCGGCAGGTCGCGGGCAGACGGGGTGGGACCGTAGGCGGTGGAGACGAGCGGCCAATCACCGGCAGCAGCGCGGGCCAGCAGATCGAGCGAACCGTCGGTCGAGCCGTTATCCACGACCCAGACGGTGAAATCACGCTCCGTTTGCGCGGCCAGGGCGCTGAGGCAGCCCGGCAAGTGCCGCCCGCCGTTCCAATTGACAATAATGACGGCGCTCTGCGGCACCTGCGCCTACTTTTTGCGCCGGCGGGGCGGGGGCTTGGGGACCGGGTGGGTTTCGCCCGCCGGCTCGGCCAACACCGCGCTCATGTCAATATCCGGCAGGCCGCCTAGTGCCGGATCGGCGGCAGGCGCGGGTTTTCTGCGGCGGCGGGTCAGCGGCTTAGGGGCCGGATGGGCTTCGCCGGCCATTTCGGCCAACACCGCGCTCATGTCAATATCCGGCAGGCCACCCGTCGCCGGATCGGGGGCGGGCTTGTCCTTTTTGCGGCGACCCTTGGGCTTGGCGGCGGGCACGGGGTCGTTGCCGGCCATCGCCGCTTCAATTTCGCTCATGTCTATCGGCGGCAGGCCGGTGTCCAGCAGGCCGTAGAGGTCATCCGGCTCCGCGCCCGCCGCCTCAGTCAGGCGCTGCTGGCGCAGATCATAGTCGGCGCGTAGGCGACCGGCGGCGACAAAGTCCATCGCCGCCATGCGCTCCAACAGCAGCGCGGCTAATCGCGTGCCGGTGCGGAAATCGCTCAGGCGGATATTCTCATCCGGCCCGTGGATGGCCGAACCGGGATAGGCACAGCCCATGCCGACCACCGGCACACCCAGCCCATTGCTGAACGAATACATCGGCCCCGACCCCGCCGACGAGGGATAGACCAGCGGCGCACGCCCGGCCCCTTCCGCGCAGACCGTCATCGCCAGCACCACAAACGGGTCGGACGGATCGGTGCGCGCGGGGAACAGGCTGCCTTCCAGCGGCGTGGCGGTCACATCGGCAAAGCCTTTGGTCGCCAGATGGTCACGCAACTGTTGCAGGATCACTTCCGGGTCTTGGTTGGGCACCAAGCGAAAATCCAACTTGGCGGTGGCGACACGGGGCAGGATCGTCTTGGACCCTGGCCCCTGGTAGCCCGCCGTCACGCCCTGGATGTTGCAGGTGGGCGCAAACACCTCGGCGTAGCGGCGCATATAGCCGTCCAGCCCGACCACGAACTCGCTCAGGCCGATGTTTGCCAGCAGAGTCGGACCATCGTCGGGCAGCATTCGGATCATGTCCATCTGCGTCGAATCGGCGGGCACAATGGCATCGTAAAAGCCGTCAATGCGAATCCACTCGCTCTCATCTTTGAGCGAGGCCAGCGCCCACATCAGCCGCCACACCGGACTGGCGACGGTGGCCGCCAGCGAGGAATGTAGGTCGCGGTTCGGCCCCTCGGCGCGCAACTCAACCGTCAGCATCCCTTTCATGCCCAGCATGATCTGCGGCGTACCGTCCCAATTAAAGGTGCCGTACTCCCACAGACAGCCGTCCGCCGTCAGCCGTTCACGATATTGCAGCAGAAACGCATCCAGGTTCATGCTGCCGATTTCTTCTTCGCCCTCGATCACCCACTTGATGCGGATGGGCAAGCCGCCGCGCGCCGCACGCAGCGCATCAATCGCCGCCAGCCGCGACACGATATGGCCTTTGGTGTCGGCCACGCCGCGCCCGAAGATTTTGTCGTCGCGCACGGTCGCGCCAAACGGCGGACAGGACCAGAGATCTAACTCACCTTCGGGCTGCACGTCGTAGTGGTTGTAGATCAGCAGCGTCGGCGCACCGTCCGGCACCGGGTCGGTCGATTCGGCATAAATCACCGGGAAGCCAGCGGCCACCGGCATAACCTCGACCGCAAAACCGCGCCGTTCGAGCGCCGCCCCGACCAGCGCCGCCATTTCGGCACACCCCCGCCCCTCCGCCGACACGCTCGGCTGCGCGCAAAAGGCGGCCAATTCGGCCAACGCCGCATCCTCATGCGCGGCCAGGTATTCATACACGGCTTGCATATACATGGCGGTCTCCCGTGGGCCGTGGGCTGTGAGCCGTGGGCCGTTGTCGGTGGTCGGTGGTCGGTGGTCAGTCGTCGGTTGTAGCGGCGCTGCTTGCTGCGCTCGTTGCTGGATAGGCGGGTCGGTTGTAGCGGCGCTGCTTGCTGCGCTTGTCAGCGGATCGGTTGTAGCGGCGCTGCTTGCTGCGCTCGTTGGTTGTTGATGTGCGGGGTTCGTGACTGTATAGGCAGTGTACCGCAAACGCGGGGGACGTGCAAGGGCACAGGCCGGCCCCGCATACGGTGGGCATAACCGAACGTTGCCGGCCCCGCAATCAACGCGCCACCAATTCAGAACTCAGAACTCAGAACTTAGGCAGGCCCACCACGCAGCGGCGAGCGGCGAGAGCGCGGCGCGCCCATCACGCACGGCAACGAGCAGGCGCGGCAGGGGGTGGCCGGCGAGACGGAAGGGCGTGGCCGGGCCGCTGTAAGTCGCCAGCGTGGTGAGCGGCACGAGGCCCACCCCCGCACCCGCCTCGACCGCCGCCACGACCTCCGCCGGACCACCCACTTCCAGCACGGCACGCAGCTCAGTCCAGGGCAGGCCCGCCGCATCGAACCCGTCGCGCAATTCGCGGCGCGCGGCGTGGCCCAACGGCGAGTCGGCGCATTCCAGCACCAGCGGCACCATCCGCAAGGCGGTGGGGTCGGGCAAATCCTGCGGTGCATGGGGTGTAACGGGGTGAGCCAGGGGAGGACGACCGCGCTTGCGCTTGGGCGGCGCGGCAGGCGGACCAGCTGCGGGCACCATCCAAGCGTGGCCCGGTGGGGCCAGCAGCACCCATTCATCGGTTGCCACGGGCAGGGTAACGAGGCGCGCATGGGCGGGCGCGGCGGCCAAGAAGCCGGCATCAAACGTGCCGTCCAGCACGCCATCCAGCACCGCCGCCGGATCGTGGGCCACTAAGCGCGCCGTCGCTGCGGGGTGGCTGTGCAGGAACGCGCCCAGCCGCGCGGCCACCACCGTGCTGCCGGCCGATGTGGCGGTTGCCAAACGCAAATGACCGCCGACCACGCCGCGGCCCTGCAACAAGGTCTGCTCGGTCTGCTCGGCCAGCGTCAGCAGGTGGCGCGCCGTGGCGATCAGCGCCGTGCCCTCCGGCGTGACGGCGGCGCGGTGGCCCCGGCGGTCGAACAGGCGCACCCCCAGGCGGCCCTCCAACGCCCGCACCCCCTCGCTCACGGCCGGCTGGGTGACGTGCAACTGCTCGGCGGCGGCGGAAAATGACCCGCTATCCACCACCGCCAGAAACATCTGCAACTGGTAGAGGTTCAGCACCGGCTTAGAGGTTGAACAGGGCGATGGTGTTGGCCGTGGTCGCCGCCGCCAGCGTCTCCAGCGGGATGCCCCGGATCGCGGCAATGCGCGCCGCCGTGTGCGCGGTATAAGCCGGCTCGTTGCGCTTGCCGCGATAGGGCACCGGGGTGAGATAGGGGCAATCCGTCTCCACCAGCAAGCCGGACAGCGGCACGGCGGCGGCCACGGCATGGCGGTCGGCGGCTTTAGGGAACGTGACCGGCCCGGCCAGCGAAATCAGATAGCCCAGCCGCAGGCACTCTTCGGCCATCGCCACATCGCCGCTAAAGGCGTGCATCACCCCGCGCGTGCCCTGCCCGTCGCTCCGCAAGATCGCCATAATGTCGCTGTGTGCGTCGCGGTCATGGATGATCACCGGCAGATCGAGTTCACGGGCCAGCCGCAATTGGGCGCGAAAACTCGCCTGCTGTTGCGCGGGGGTGGCCCATTCCCGATAGTAGTCCAGCCCGGTTTCGCCCAGGCCCACCACCCGTGGCGCGGCGGGGTCACTCTGCCACGCCCGGCAGCGGGCCACCAGATCGGCCAATGTCGCGTCATCGGCCTCACCGGCGCTGTTGGGGTGGATACCCAGCGCCAGCGCAATGCCTGCGTCAGGATGATCGCGCACCACCGCCGTCGCGGTCGCCCAGGTCGCCCGGTCATAGCCCACCGTCACCATGCGCGTCACCCCGGCGGCGTGGGCACGCGCGATTACCGCGTCGCGGTCGTCGTCAAACTCCGGCGCATCCAGATGCGCGTGCGAATCGATCAAGAGAGGCAACATAGCCGCAGTCTAGCATAGCGCCGCGCCGCCCGTCAAGGACGGAGTTCTGAGTTCTGAGTTCTGAGTTCTGAGTTGCGCGAAGATGGCAGGATTGGGTAGCGCGGAACCAACCGCCCGCCCAAGAGTTATACTACCGAAGCCCCGTCTAACTCCCCCTTCCTTCGTAGGGAAGGGGGCAGGGGGGTTAGGCCGTCGCCGCAACAGGTTGCCGACCACCCCGCCGGTATGGTATGCTAGGCCCGAATTGCGCCGGCAACCGGACCGCGACACGCACAACCCAAACACGCACACAAAGGAGTATGCTCTTGAAAGGCTTGATCCTCAGCGGCGGCAAAGGCACTCGGCTGCGCCCGATTACCTACACCAGCGCCAAACAACTGGTGCCCGTTGCCAATAAGCCGGTGCTGTTTTACGGCATTGAATACATGGTGGAAGCCGGCATCACCGACATCGGCATCGTGGTCGGCGATACGCGCGAAGAGATCAAAAACGCCGTCGGCACCGGCGACCGCTGGGGAGCCACCGTCACCTATATCCCCCAAGAAGCGCCGCTCGGCCTAGCCCACGCCGTCAAAATCGCCGAACCCTACCTGGGCGGCGACCCCTTTGTGATGTACCTGGGCGACAACATGATCGAGGGCGGCTTTGCGCCGTTTGTGCGCGAGTATCAGAGCGGCGGCTACAACTGCGAGGTGCTGCTCAAGCGCGTCCCCAACCCGCAGCAATACGGCGTGGCAGTGGTCGAAGGCGGCACCGTGAAGCGGCTGGTCGAAAAGCCGCGCGAACCGATCAGCAATCTGGCGCTGGTCGGGGTCTATATGTTCGACCATCATGTGTTTGAGGCGGTCAACGCCATCAAGCCCTCGGCGCGCGGCGAACTCGAAATCACCGACGCGATCCAATATCTGCTCGACCACGACTACAGCATCCACGCTCACGAACTCGACGGCTGGTGGTTCGACACCGGCAAAATGGAAGATATGCTCGAAGTCAACCGTCTGGTTCTCGACAGCCTGCAACCGGCCGTCGAAGGTTATGTGGATAGCGACTCGCAGATCCTCGGCAAGGTCACACTCGCCAAGACCGCCGAAGTGATCAACTCGGTCATTCGGGGGCCGGTGATCATCGGCGAACGCACGCGCATCGTCAACTCGTATATTGGGCCGTTCACCGCCATCCACTACGGCTGCACGATCACCAACAGCGAAATCGAACACTCGATTATCCTCGAAAACTCGCAACTGCTGGATCTGCCGGGCCGCCTCGAAAGCAGTCTGATCGGGCGCAACGTCGAAATCGGCCGTTCGCCGATCAAGCCCAAAGCCTACAAGATGATCCTGGGCGATCACAGCAAAGTGGGGGTACTCTAATGCAAAACCTGATGATCACCGGCGGGGCCGGCTTTATCGGCAGCAATTTCGTGCGCCTGATGCTGGATCAGCACCCCGACTACCGGCTGACGGTCTATGACAAGCTGACCTACGCCGGCAACCTCGATAACCTGCGCGATGTGGCCGACCACCCGCACTATCGCTTTGTCCACGGCGACATCGGCGATGCGGCGCTGGTCGAAGACACGATCCGCAAAGCCGGCATTGATACCATCGTCAACTTCGCTGCCGAAACCCATGTGGACCGCTCGATTCAAGAGCCGGGCAGCTTTATCATGACCGATGTCTACGGCACCTACGTGCTGCTGGAAGCCACGCGCAAGCTGGGCCTGGAACGGCTGCTGCACGTCTCGACCGACGAAGTGTACGGCGATATTCCCAGCGGCTCTTCGACCGAAGGCGACAACTATGCACCGCGTAGCCCCTACTCGGCCAGCAAAGCGGGCGGCGAACTGATGTGCCACGCCTATTTCGCGACCTTCCAGACCCCGGTCGTCATCACGCGCGGCTCCAACAACTATGGGCCGTGGCAGTACCCAGAGAAGCTGATCCCCCTGTTTATCACCAACCTGCTGGACGGCAAAAGCGTGCCGGTCTATGGCGACGGCCAGCAGGTGCGCGACTGGATCTATGTGTTGGACCACTGCACCGGCATTGACACCGCGTTGCACCACGGCACGCTGGGCGAAGCCTATAATGTCGGCGGCGGCAACGAAAAGCCCAATCTCGAAATCACCCAATTGCTGCTCGACCTGACCGAGCGCGGCCCTGACCTGATCACCTATGTGGCCGACCGCCCCGGCCATGACCGCCGCTACAGCCTCGATACCAGCAAATTGCGCGGCCTGGGCTGGGCACCGGCCTATCCCTTCGCGCAAGGGCTGCACGACACGGTGGCTTGGTATCGGGACAATCGTTGGTGGTGGGAAAAGATCAAGTCGGGCGAATACAGCGCCTACTACCAGAAGCAATACGGCAACCGCGCCGTGCCGGCGAAGTAAGCCCATGCGGAATGCGGAATAAGACGTGTTACAGGTTGCGTGAAGCGTGCGGCGTGAAGCGAATAGTTGCGCTACATCCTGCATTTCGCAGCAACGTTCGTCTCATTCCGCATTCCGCATTCCGCATTCCGCATTCCGCATTC
>JALYUO010000764.1 GCA_030853735.1 Chloroflexota bacterium | reverse complement strand
GTCGGGGGACGCAGCCCCCTCCTACACATTCCCCTCACATTCCCGTTGCGGCAGCCCGCGTAGGCGGGCTTCGTAGCGGTAGCGGCGAGTTCTAGTCGCCCGTCGCCCGTGCCCCCGCCGTTATGGTATGATAGGCACCATGAGCAAGACCACGACAAAAGCGACGCGCCCATTGGGGCTACAGCTACAAATTGGGCTGGCTTTCCTAGCCTTTATCCTGATCGGGGCCAACGACGGCGCGGTAGGCGTGCTGCTGCCCAGCCTGCAAGCCTTTTACCGGGTGGACAAAGCCACCATCGCGCTGCTGTTCCTGGCAGGCACGCTGGGCTATTTGATTGCCGCCTTCGCCAGTGGGGCGTTGGTCGAGCGGCTGGGGCTGCGGCGCTTTCTGTTGCTGGGGGTCGGCGGCTTCCTGGGTAGCGCCGCGCTGATGACGCTGCGACCCCCTTTCTTCCTGGTGTTGGTGGTGCTGTTGCTGCTCGGCTTTGGCGTGGCGATCCTCGATGCGGGCTTAAACGCTTATATCGCCGGGCTACCCGACAACACCGCATTGCTAAACTATCTACACGCCTTCTATGGCCTGGGCGCGCTGACCGGGCCGCTGGTTGCATCGGGGGTGCTGGCGCTGGGCGGGGTGTGGAACCAAGTCTATGCCGTCTGGGTCGCCATTAGCCTGATTGTGCTGGCGGGGGTGCTGGCCTGGGTGCCGCGGCGGGCGGCCGGTCCCGCCGAGACCCACCCCGAAGGCGCGGCCTGGCGCGTGGCGTTGCGCTTGCGGGTCGTGGTGCTGGCGGCGGCCTTCCTGCTGTTCTATGTCGGCTCCGAAGTGAGTCTGGGCAGTTGGAGCTATAGCTTACTGACCGAGGAAAGGCATGAGGCCGCCCTGCTGTCGGGCTGGATCGTCAGCGGCTACTGGCTGGGCCTCACCCTGGGGCGGCTGACCCTGGCGCGACTGGCCGCACGCGTCGGCAATCGGCGGCTGATCGAAGGCTGCCTGATCGGCGTGGTGATCGGGGTGCTGTTGGTCTGGGTGGCCCCCGGCAGCTTGGGCGCGGCGCTGGGTCTGTGGATCACCGGCTTCAGCCTGGGGCCGATCTTCCCGACCACCATCGCGTTGATGGCGGAGCGCGTGCCGAGCCGCCTGCTACCCAGCGCCATCGGCTTCCTGGCAAGCGCGGGCAGCGCGGGCGCGGCACTGTTCCCCTGGATCGCCGGCAACCTGGCCGAACGCATCGGGCTATGGGCGCTGCTGCCCTATATTATCATCCTCACCAGCGCGATGTTGGGCCTCTGGTGGGCCATTGGGCGGACCCCGCCCCCGCCGAGCGCGCCCGTCACTATCGGTCTTTCGACCGATTGACCGGCAGGCCACCGTCCTGTATGATAGAGGAGGTTGGGCCGGAGTACCAGGGTTATCCTGTAAAGACAATCCCTTGTGCAACAACTCGTCCAGCCGTTCACTCTACTCGAAAGGATCGACCGATGTTCGCTCTGTTGCGCCGCTATGATACCTTCAGCGACTCAGCCACCCCAGCCAAATGGGACGGTCATCTGATCCTGCGCGCCATACATAACACCGGAGCGCGCCCCCGCCTGTAGCACACCGCGTATCCCTACGGATACCTACCGGGTGGCGGCTACGGCCCCACCCGGTTTTTTGTCGTGCCGGGGCGTGTAGCTCAGGGGTGAGAGCAACGGCCTTATAAGCCGACGGTCGGTGGTTCGATTCCATCCACGCCTACTCGTAAAGCGTAAAACGTAAAACGTAAAACGTACATTACGAACTAAGGCTATAGCTAAAA
This sequence comes from Chloroflexota bacterium, assembly GCA_030853735.1. Lineage (GTDB taxonomy): Bacteria > Chloroflexota > Chloroflexia > QHBQ01 > JAICKM01 > JAICKM01. The sequence continues at coordinate 338 of JALYUO010000764.1, read as the reverse complement.
GAGAGAACCTGTCATTCTGAACGCAGTGAAGAATCCGTTGGGGTGCGTGTTTTGCGCCCCCGCAGGTGTACCTCGGTGATAGTGCGTTGCGAACTGGATACAGGATCACCGGGCAACGGATTCTTCACTGCGTTCAGAATGACAAGGTCAGGGGCTGAGTAGTTACAAACGTAAAACGTAAATTACGAACTAAGGCTTACGCTGGGTAGCACGGTAGGTCGGCACTCGGCCGTGGTAGCACCTTAACAGGGTGACAAAAACACGCGGGTTCGGTAGAATCTCCTGACTTTTGCACACAGGAGGTCTACCATGAACCCGCATGAAGTATTTTGCCCCCA
>JALYUO010000763.1 GCA_030853735.1 Chloroflexota bacterium | reverse complement strand
TGCCTATGTACGGGACCGCTTGCGGCAGCGGGCGACGATTCCGCCGTTGGCGGACTTGGTGCGGCAGACCGCCGCCGCCCTCAAGTTAACCCCGGCTTAATGCGCCCCCCTTTTTTGAGCAGATACGTCACAAGTAAGGCACAACCCGGTGGTGGATGGTCCAAAATCTTGACTTGGTTAATACCCTGAGCGTTGTCTGCCAAAATGAGTATCTTTTTCCCATCCAAGTGAGTGTTGTAGTAGTCCTTTAAGGAGTCAAAGTCTTGTGGTAGTACATTAGCTGCGGTGTTCCCCAACCTAAGTGCCCGTTGTAGCACAGTATATAATACTCCTTCGGGAGGCAATGCTCCCATTTCAACCAAAACTTGACCATCCGTGTAGATATTCCTAAGTTCTTTGCTGATCTTATAGGCCAGTTGAGTCTTACCTAAGCCACTTATACCAGAAATCACTACAATAGGGTTCCATGTTGGAGAATCAGGTGTTAGATTAAGCGTAATTTCGGCTATCAGCCCTGCACGTCCTGTGAAATCACCTACCGGACTAGTAATGCGCGGTACGGGACCAACTACTACGGGGTTCGGTAGCTGGGTAACATAAGTAGAGCGGTTGTCGTACAATGTTCCGCCAACTACGATCCCCCCCTCACTATTCTGAACGGTGCCCACCTGGATGGATTTAGACTGCTCTTCCCGTTCCGGGCTAGACATACCCTGCTCCTATGTTTCGGGCGCTAACACCAGCCGCCCATAGCCTGACGACGTTTTTGCGCCAATCCCCTCGGCGGTCAGCGCCAAGCGCAGGATTTGGAACGTTGTTTCTACCCACGCCGATGGCCCGGCTAACGCGACCAAGTAGCGGCCGGTGGCACTGAGGAACGACACTGGGTTTGGGCTATCCCAATCCGCCGGAGCCACGCCGATATTGGCGTAATACTTCGGGTGATGCACGGTCAGCACGTCGGCGTGCAACGCCCGCCCGCCGTGTCCCGACTTCGGCTTGTATAGCGCATCGAAAAAGGTGATGTACCCCGCCGCCTCAGTTGTGCCAAACACAGTACGATAAGCCGGGCTAACGGTGTCTCCATCCGCCGCCCAATCGCCGCCCAGCCGTTGCCGCGCGAACGCCGCCGCCAGTCCTTTTAGTGCGCTACCAGGGATATAGGGCACGCCATAGGTGCGGTGCAGCGTGACAGCTGTTTCCAGCACGCTTTCGGCCCCCAGTCCAATAATCATGCGCCCCGGAGCATCAGGCACCCCCGTCCGACGATGGCCTACAAAGGCTTCCGCACATTGCGCGCCGTGATCATCTATCAACGCCTGCCGCCAGCGGGCATAGAATGCCTCATAGCCTGCCGGTTCGCCGATAGCGGCCACTTCGTCTACCAACTTACGCCGCACCTCTTTATCTTTACCATCCGCGAGATATTTGTCCAGCCATAGTCCAGCGTGGCTGTCACTGCAGCAGGTTAGCCGGTTCAACCGCTCGCGGCGGTGCAATTCTTCATCCGGCATTATGACACCTCCACCGGCGTATCTTGCTCAGGAGCAGGCGCGGTCGGTGGCCCATCCGCCGCGCCACTCGGCACCTCGGTAGTTGCCTTTACATCCAGCACCGACTCGGCGAAGCGTTTATACCAGACCAGCGCCGCCAGCGCCTGCTCGGTCAGCCGCATATAGACTCCTAACTGGGCCTCTCGGCTTCTTTTTGCCAATTTAGCCCCATCATTCTCGCCCAGCACCACCTCGGCTAGGTCGTTCAACAATTGGTGAAGTGGCCCAATCTCTCCCCCCCTTTTTTCCTCGCGCGTGTATACGAAAGCCAACGCTTGCGCCAACCCCGCCGTGCGGATCAGCACCGGCAACTTGTGGGCCATTGAACCATACTTGGTGAGGTACGGATCGCCTTTACCGTCTTTAGGCGGGTGGTCCTTCTTCACCTTGTCTACCCGCTTAAATACAGCCACCGCATACTCTTGTTCGCGTGTTCGCATGGCTACGCTCCTCCCTCTAGCCCAGCAGCGTCCGGCACAAGCCGCGCCCCACCGTCGCCTTGCCGCCGAATTGCAACGTCTTATTGGTCAAGCCGGTCAGCACGCCAAACACATCTACGAGCGCACCGTTAGACGCTTTTACGATGGGACGGCTCGCCAGCACCAATCCCGCCAGCACCGTCTCGACCGGTAAGGCTTCCTCGTACCACAGCCCCCCGTCTTGCACCGTTTTCGTTTTTTCGAGCAGCTTGACTCGCGCCGTCACTTCCAGCGCCGTATTGAGCAGGAACGTCAACACATCGTCGCGCACCACGCAGAAGCGGGCGATCAAAAGTTGCTGCCACTCCTGGGCCGCCGCATCCGCACCAGGGAAAACGTGCTGCGCCAGCCACTTGGCCCATTCATCCGTTGCCGTCTGATCCGTTTTGGCGATCAGATCCAGGTCTTCCAAAAACACCTTCTGCTGATAGGCAATTTTGCTCCCCGTGGCGATCAGGCACTCTTCATCGCCGTCACTGTTCGGCGGTTCCACCGGTATCGGCAGGGCTTTCGGCACACCGGAACCGTCCACGCCCTCAGCATCACGGACCAAGCGCCGCAAAATATACGGCGATGTGACCCAGGCAAAGGTGCCGGTCAGGCTGCGTACCGGCAGCAGCAACAGTCGCGCATCCGCGAATTGCGCCGCGCCGGTGAACTTGTTGGGGTCGAGCGTCTCCGGCCCAAACACGATATCGCGCTCAGGCTGCGCGCAGCTATCGCGTAGCGTGCCCTTGATCGAGGAGCCGGGCAGGAACGGCAACCCGGTCGCTTTTTCCCGCGCAATCGGCAGATCGATCACCCCGATGCCCTGCCCCGTTCCTGCGTGCAGTGGCGAGAGGGCATGGACAAATAGTAAGCGGGTAGTCATACGAGAAGACTCCTTCTGTAGAGGGTTTACTTGAACGTCCGTAAGAAAGCCTGCACCACATCCGGCTGGCCGTGCAAGGGTTCTAGCGCAGTTGCTTCCGCCGCTTCCACGGTCGGCGACACCTTCCGTGTCTGCCCACTCCATGATAATTCAACCATCTCTGCGGTAAGACTTGGAGTCCGCAGTGCGGCCACCAAAGCGACAACCGTTCCATCTGCACAGGCCAGCGGGCGCATTATGACAGGACTGGCAAGACGCTCATGATTTTGCACATTCCGTTGCAGAGTCACATCCGGCGGATCACCTTCCCGTTGGTCCTTGAAATGAAAAACAATTGGCAACCCCAATGCGGCACGCGGGTATTTACGGGTCGTCACAACAGCCTGCTGAAACGCTGCTGCCGCATAGCCGGTGGCAGCGCGGATGCTGTCAGCTTCCGGCCACAGACTACGCCCAGTTACGCCTTTCGTGCGCTGCTGACGAAAACTGCGTAGCCGGTCGATCAAATACTTCCAGGCATCGTGTGGTCGTCGCCATCCTCCTTGAATAACCACGAACCGAATTAAATCCGTTGGACGTGGCAACGGGTCAGTCGGCTGCCACACTCCCTTTTGTGCCAAGTGGGGCACCTGCGGATGACCTTTGCCGCGCAAAACGTGTGTTTCTAGGTTGCGGCGCAACCAGCTAAAGGCATCGCTGGCTGTAGACGGGAGGGCGGCAGAGTCGTTCAAGCGCCGCACCGCACCAAAACCGCGCCGCGTGCGTCCACCCACCCCGCCGAACGTTTCCCAGGCCCACAGCGCCGCTGCCACTTCCTCAGCAGGCGTGGCCCCAGCCTGGCTCGATCCTTCGGAGTTACGGAACAACTCCACACTGTCGGGCGGCCAGTCTGTAGCAAAGGACAGCGTGAGCTGAAAACGCACACCTGTTTGTACTGCCGCTGTAGGCATCCCGATCCCTCCTTGCCGCATCTCCAACTCGGTCGGCTGCAATGGAAAAGCGGCGTAAGCGGGTGCCACCTCGTCGCGAGTTTCAAGTTTGGGGCGCGCAACGCCACGCGCATCAACCTTGCCACGCCCCACTTCATAGGGATGCGCTGCTCGACCGGGATTTGTGCAAACTACGCGCACTTGTACTCGCGCTGGGTACGGTTTGCCCTTTGCGCTGGCTGCACCCCACAGTAAATCTTCGGCTTGTTTCAAGCGGAGCAGGTCGTCGCCATAGCGCCCGGCGCGACAGGCGCGCCACCAGAAGCGCAACTGCCCGCGAATACTAGCCCCACGCACCACCGTCACTGGGTCGGCGGTATGTTTCGCTACCCCTCCGCCGAACAACGGGGTGATCAGTTCATACTGCCGCTCTTCGGTGTGCCAGCCGAGTCGGTCGGGTACTTTCTCCAGCGTTGGCACAGCAGGAATTTCGATGTTTGGATCAGGAGTACGTTGGCTCATTGTCTCCCTCCATCTGGCGCGACACCTGCATCTTCTCAGCCTTGCCCGACCAACTGCCCAGCACGGCCAGACCAAAGCCATCTAAGCGATCTTGCGCGGCATCACTGACGCAGTGCATCCATATTGTGTCGATCCAAGCACGAATGGTGTCTTGGTCCTCGCCCAGCTTCAAGAAAAATACGCTGCCGGCGGGGGCGAGGCGACGGGTGGGCTTGGCACCACCTTTGCCGTTGTTGGCTACGAAATCCCAGCCGGACACGACTTGGGGTCGCCCTACTGCCGCTGCGCGTAGCGCCTGCACCACCGGGGATTGTAACAGCCATGTGGGGCAAAAGCCCTGCTCAAAATAGGCAGGGGTTAGCAACACCAGCCGGCAAGCGTGCTCTGCCACGATCTTGTTGCAGATCGCGTCAGGGCAGGTGCCGGCAAACGGATCGGGCGCGCCGTCTGGCACCGTGCGCCACTGCATCAGCCGCCGTTCCCCGCCTAACGGGGCCAGCCCACCCGCAAAATGCTCAAACCCCCCGGCACTGGCAACCGCTAGGGCCAACCGGTGACGGTCCCACTTGGGGAGTTCTAAAATCTCAGTGGAAGCTGCTGGTCGGCGCACGTCGCGGGTAAACTCTAAGCCGCGTGTTTGGAACAGTGCCCCTTCCAACGCAGTCCCCGTGTCGGACTGAATGCCGACGTGCAGCCGCTGCTCTAACTGCGGGCCGTCGTGTCCTAACTCCGCCAGCTGTACAGTCGCCGCGTGCGGGGGGTCATGTAGCCAGGCTTCTAACTGCGCCCAGTACCAATACCGGGGCGCGTCCGTTAGCGGCTTACTGGGATCATACTCCTGCGGCCCCACTAAGGACAGCGCGGTGCCCACCGTTCCCGCCGCAGCCGGTCGCTGCGGCGCAGCGGTTTGCACCGGCGGATCGTTCCCTAAAGGGCAGAGGCGTTTACGTACCGGATCCTTCTGCCCCGCCCCTTCCGGCGGCTGGAGCAACAGCGCGTCGGCAGGAGCCGGGGCCAGCCAGCGAACGATGCGCCCGTCGGTGTCCGGCGGCCCTGTGTCAGCCAACTCCACCAATAATGGCCCACGCACCCCCATAGCCTGCACCGTCGGGATCTTAGCCGGATCAAATTGCCCTTGTGCGTCCAAGCCGGCGCGAGTACGCACACCCCCAGTGGTCGTCGAAGGGAACGGAAAGGCCAGCGACACCGCCCGCGCGCCGGGAGTCGGCCCAAACGGCCGTCCATCGCGCACAATCAGCGGGTCACGCGGTTCAATGATCCAGGTCGGCATCAAGCGACTCCTTTGGCAACCCCGCCAGGGTGGCGGCACGGGCGAACTCACGGGCAACGATCAATTCATCCGCCAACTGGGCGAGCGGCGAATGCGTCATCTGCGGCCGGGCCGCAATTTCAGCGGCAATTTGGCGCAAGTAGGTGTCGAGATTTTGCACTAGCTGTTTATTGGGTTCCTGGCTCCCGCCTTGCCCGCGTTTCCGTCCTACAATCCGTGCTGCTTCCGTCGCCATCAACTCCAGCAGTGTCGTATGGGCGACCCGCTGCGCGGTCACGGCGGGCGAATCCACTTTGTTTACTTGCGCGACAGGGGCCGGCGGCACCCACAACCGCAAGGCGAGATCGCGTAATTCATAGGCTGCGCCGTCCGGCAGCTTATCGTGCCGGTGGAGCGCGACGAACCGCCGCAGCCGGTGGCCTAGCGTCGCCTGCGGCCCGGCCACCGTAGTGTCACTGCCACTACGTTTGCTGATCGTGATCGCCAGCGCATTTTTGCCCGGCATGGCTTTCGCCGCCTTCTCGGCGGCCCGCGCCAGCGCCAGCGTATCTGACAGCGGTTCCAGGTGATGGGCCACGACAATGCCAACAGACAGGGTTGGTGACTTGCCGGGCTGACCCTCTGGGCCAGCGCGTTCAGGATAGCCCGCCAACGCCGTGGCAAACACCGTTGCCAGTTCCGTCGCGCATGCTAACACCGTATGCAGCGGCACGAACGCCAACACATCATCGCCGCCGGCATACACCAATGCGCCGAAGTGAGTCTGCTCGACAATATCGCGGGCTTTATCGGCGAATTCATCCAGCGCCCGTGAAAGCGTCTGGTGCTGTAGCATATCTTGGTTGTTGATCACCCGACCCATGCGGTCGCCGTCGGCCAGCAGAATAGCATAGTAGGGCGCGGGCCGTAAGTCACGCACGGTAGGATCAAGCTCGTTAAAGAACACTTTGAGGGCGGCGCGGGCCTGCGTTAGCTTATCCTGCAATTTGGCTTGCTGGGCGGCTGATTGTGCTCGTTGGGGGATTAGCGGATCAAACAGATCAATCAGGCGCTCCTCGAACAACAAGTCGCCTTCGTAGGCTCCCAGAACCGCGTTCAATGCCGTTTGCTCCGCAATACGGGTTAGTTGAGCCGACAACGCCTCCTCTAGTGTGTTGATGTAGGTTTTCCAGGCAGCTTGTGCGCTGGTTGCGTTGACTTGGGCCAGACGCAACATGAGGGGTAGGGCAGCTATATGCGAGGTGCTGGCAAAGTGCCTGTGCAGGTTGCGCTGACCCTGCCGCTTGAGCAGATCCACGCCGGAGAGTTGCTCGGCAGGGCCAGCGCGATAAGTGTCATACAAGGCACGAATTTTGTCTGTTCGTGTATCCCCTTTGTCACCGTCTTGCGGGTAAGCGGTGCGGGGAATCACTGACTCACGTTGCCCATCTAGCGACGATTTAGGTTGACTACTGCCCCAAGTCACTGGCGCGAAGTCGCGAGTAGACTTTCGGGCCGCCATCCAAGCTTCCAGCTGTGCGCGCACTGTCGGATACACCGACGCAGGCGCGTCATCCGGCAAGGGTAGCGC
>JALYUO010000755.1 GCA_030853735.1 Chloroflexota bacterium | reverse complement strand
CCCCTCACCCTAACCCTCTCCCCGTTGGGGCGAGGGAACTTGACGATCCCTCCGCCAACTCAACCCTCAACCCTCAACCCTCAACCCTCGCGCACGGGGCGGCGTTCGCCTCTCACCCTAACCCTCTCCCCAGCGGGGAGAGGGAACTTGATGACCCCTCCATCAACTCAACACTCAACACTCAACACTCAACACTCGCAGGGTGGTCGGCGCTCCTGATCGGCACAGCGGGGCTGGCCGTCTTTCTGCTGCTCAACCCCTATGTCGTGCTGGATTGGCGGGAGTGGTCGCGCGGCTTTGTGTCCCAGGTCAACGCCTACCTGCCCGCCGACAGTCTGGCCCAGGTGGTGACGGCGGCCGGCAAGCAGGCGGGCCAACTCTGGCGCAGCGATCCGATCCTGCTCGCCGCCGGGTTACTGGGCGGAGCCGTCTTGCTGATCGATGCACTATTCCGGCGCACAGCCGACCCCCGCCGCGCACAGGTTGCCATCCTATTGCTGCCCTTTCCCCTCCTCTACTGGCTGCTGATGAGCCGCTTCACCGAAGTCTATGTTCGCAACCTGATCGTCACCTTGCCCTATCTGGCACTAACCGGCGGCTATGGCGTGGCGGCGGTGGTCCATGGTCTGTGGTCTGTGATCCAGCGGTTAGGGGTCAGGGGTCAGGGGTCAGGGGTCAGGGGTGGTACGCCGTCGTTAATTCAGAAGCAGTCGCCAGTCGCCAGTCGCCAGTCCGCAGTCGGCAACACGCCGTCGTTAATTCAGAACTCAGAACTCAGAACTCAGAACTTGATCGCGTTGTTCTTAGGCTTGACGCTGCTGCTTGAGCCGGCGCGGCGGGTGGTCAATTTCGACCGCTATATGGCGGATACGGAGAGTCGCAATGCGGCCTGGGCATGGTTGCAAGGCGAACTGGCGGCGGGGCGACGGGCGGCGGTAGAGTTGCACCCGTTGCAAGCCTGCGCCGCGCCGGTGGGGGACTGTGCCGCGCCCGATGTGCTGGCCTACAATGCGCCGTTGACGGCCCAAGCGCCCAGTTGGTACGCCGCGCATGGTTATGATTACGCGCTGCTGGTGGGTAACGAAGTGGCGGTGGTGGGCGACAACCCCCGGCGGGGACCGCCCAATGCGGCGGCTTGGGCGGCGTTGCCGGTCGTGCGCGTGTTCGGCGGCGATGCGGCCGGCGGCAAAGGCCCGTCGGTGCGCGTGCTGCGCGTCGGCTTCGGCCCAGACGGGCTGCTAGGCTACACGCGCAGTGGCGCACGCTTTGGCGCTGTGACGGATCTGTGGGGCTACGCCCTTGCGCCACTACCCACGGCAGGCGCGCCGTTCGATCCGGCGGATCACACGTCCACTCCACCAGCAGACGCGGCATACAAGCCCGGTGCGGCTATCGGCGTGCGCTTGGCTTGGCGCGGGCTGCCGGGCGCAGCAGCAGTGTCCGGCAACTGGACGGTCGCGCTGCATCTGCTCGATGCGACAGGCCGGACGGTGGCCCAGGTGGATGTGCTGCCGATCAGCAGTGGGCACCTGCGCCCGGTCGCCGACTGGTACAGCGAAGAGTTTCTGGACGGCAGCTACAACATCCCCCTACCGCCCACCCTGCCGCCCGGCACCTACCGCCTCACGTTGGTCCTGTATGACGCGCCCGCCGGTCCGGCCCTACCAGTGCAAGCGCCGGGTCAATCGGCAGGGCCGCTGCTGGAGCTAGGGTCGGTGACGGTAGGCAAGTAGCCACGCCATCCCTAAATAGGAACTAGACCCGAATACACGCCGCCCAGTGCCCAGGCGCTTTCTCCTCGAAGGGCGGGTCCACTTCGGAGCAAGCCGCAATGGCGATGGGGCAGCGTGTGTGGAAGCGGCAGCCAGTGGGTGGTTTGATCGGGCTGGGCACGTCGCCTTGCAGGATGATGCGCTCGCGCTTCATTTCGGCCACCGGGTCGGGAATGGGCACCGCCGACAGCAAAGCTTTGGTATAGGGGTGCAGCGGGTTCTCGTAGAGCTCGTTGCGGTCGGTCAGTTCCACCATCTTGCCCAGGTACATCACCGCCACGCGATCCGCGATATGGCGCACCACCGACAGATCGTGAGCGATAAACAGATAGGTCAGGCCAAACTCCGCTTGCAGGTCTTCCATCAGGTTAATAACCTGGGCGCGAATGGACACATCAAGGGCCGAGATCGGCTCGTCGGCCACGATAAAATCGGGGTTGACGGCCAGGGCACGGGCGATGCCGATGCGTTGCCGTTGCCCGCCGGAGAACTCGTGCGGATAGCGGTTGATGTAATAGGCGTTGAGGCCCACCACGCGCAGCAATTCCTGCACCCGCTCTTGGCGCTCTTTACCGTTCGCCATGCCATGCACTTGCAACGGCTCGCCGATGATCGTGCCGACCGTCATGCGCGGATTGAGCGAGGCGTAGGGATCTTGAAAGATCATCTGCATCTTGCGCCGTTGCTTGCGTAAGTCTTCGCCGCTCAGGGTGGTCAGGTCGGTGTCTTCATAGTAGACATGGCCGGCGGTGGGGCGATAGAGTTGCAGAATGGCCCGCCCGGTAGTAGACTTGCCGCAGCCCGACTCGCCCACCAAGCCCAGTGTCTCGCCGCGCTTGACGGAGAAATCAAGGCCGTCTACCGCTTTGACCGCGCCCACTTGGCGCTGCAAGATGATGCCGTCAGTGATCGGGAAGTGCATTTTCAGCCCTTGCACCCGCACGAGCGTATCTTGGGATCTGGCCGTGCCGTTGGATGCGGTGCCGGCGGCGGTGCTTTCAGCGGCGCGGGCCGGGCCGGTGGCGGCGCGGTCGGTCGTGGGTTTATTGAGCATGGGTGGTCGCTGCCTCCTTGATGTCGGCCCAGCAGGCGGTCAGATGGCCGCTATCTACCGGGCGCAGCAAGGGACGCTGCTCCAGGCAGACCGGCATATGGAAGCCACAGCGGGGGTAGAACGGGCAGCCCGGCGGCACATTCACCAAGTCGGGCGGCAAGCCGGGAATCGGTTCCAGGCGCTCTTTGCGGCTTTCGTCGAGGCGCGGCACTGAGCGGATCAGGCCCAATGTATAGGGGTGGCGCGGGTCGGCATAGAGTTGCTCGACCGAAGCTTGCTCCACCAGATGGCCGGCATACATCACCTGCACCCGGTCGCACATCCCGGCCACCACGCCCAGGTCGTGCGTGATCATCATCACGGCGGTGCCGAACTCGCGCTTCAGGCGCTTGATCAGGTCCAGGATCTGCGCCTGGATCGTCACGTCCAGCGCGGTGGTCGGCTCATCGGCGATCAGCAGCTTGGGGTTGCAACTGAGGGCCATGGCGATCATCACGCGCTGGCGCATCCCGCCGGAGAACTGGTGCGGGTAGTCGTCCAGGCGGTCCGCCGCCGAGGGGATGCCGACCAGTTTCAACAAATCTACTGTGCGCTTGCGGGCCGCGGCGTTGTCCATGCCCATGTGCAGTTGCAGCGACTCCCCGATCTGGCGGCTGATCTTCAGCACTGGGTTGAGCGAAGTCATCGGGTCTTGGAAGATCATGGCGATCTCCTTGCCCCGGATTTTCCGCATCCGCTCATCGCTCATGCCGATCAGATTCTCGCCCTTGAACAGCACCTCGCCGGCGGTGATTTTGCCCGGCGGCTGCGGGATGAGGCCCATGATCGAGAGTGCGGTCACGCTTTTACCCGACCCACTCTCCCCCACGATGCCCAGTGTTTCCTCCTCATAAAGGTCGAACGACACCCCGTTGACGGCGCTGACCACGCCGTCTTGCGTGAAGAACTGCGTTTTCAGGTCTTTGACTTGTAGTAAAGCCCCCATACTCACTCCCGTCTAGTGTTAGCAGGGCCGAAATGGCCCGCTAGATAGGTTGCTTGTCGGCGGCAGAGCCGACAAGCAGGCCCGTTAGTGTATTAGCGGCGGCTGCGGGGGTCGAGTGCATCCCGCAAACCATCGCCAAAAAAGTTGAATGCGAACAGGGTTAGCGCCAACGCGGCGCTGGGGAACAAGACCAGGTAGGGCTCCGAGCGAATCTGATCGCGGCCCCGCGCGATCATGGCCCCCCAACTAGGCTGCGGCGGGGGTACACCGATGCCGATGAAGCTCAGGAACGCTTCGACCAAAATAGCAAACGGGATACCAAAGGTGGCTGCTACGATAATCGGGCCGAGGGCGTTGGGCAAGATGCCGGTGAACATAATGCGCCACGGCGGTACGCCAATGGCCTGCGCCGCTTCCACGTACTCTTTCTCTTTGAGCGACAACACCTGACTTCGCACCAACCGTGCCATCGGCGGCCAGAACGTGAAGCCAATCGCCAAATAGATATTGCCGAGGCTGGGACCCAACGAAGCCAGGATCACCACGGCGAACAGCACGGTCGGGAAGGCGTACATGATGTCGGTGATCCGCATCAGCAGCATATCCACCCAGCGCCCGTAGTAGCCGGCGATTAGCCCGATGGGGATACCAATGCCCAGCACGATCAACTGGCTGACCAGCCCTACTGACAGCGAAATGCTGGTGCCGTAGACCACGCGGCTGAACTCGTCGCGGCTCAAATCGTCCGTACCGAAGGGATGTGCGGCCCAGGGAAAGTAAAACTGGTTGCGGATCGTTTTCTTCGTCACCGGATCGCGCACTGTCTTATCGTAGGGATAGGGAGCAATGATGGGGGCGGCCAGCGCGACGATGATCAGCACAAACAAGATCGCCGCGCCGATCAGCGACAGCTTGTTACGCCGCAGCCGCACCCAGGCATCGCCCCACAGGCTGCGCGCCTTGCCGGGTTGGGCAAAATCCAGCGGAAGATTCCCATCGGAGCTGTGTACAACCGCCATGTTACGCCCTCGCTCCGGCTCCCAGCCGCACACGGGGATCGATCACCCCATAGAGGAGATCCACCACCAGATTGATAATCAACACCAACGCGGCATAAAACAGCGTGGTGCCCATGATCATGCCATAGTCCAACTGGCCCACGCTTTGCACAAAGAAATGACCGATGCCCGGCACGTTGAACAGCGACTCGACCACCAGGCTGCCGGTCACCAGATCGCCCAACTGATCGCCCATCACTGTGACCACCGGCAGCATTGCGTTTCGCAGCCCGTGGCGCAGCAACACCGCCCGCGCGCCCAGCCCTTTGGACCAAGCAGTGCGGATATAGTCCTGGTTCAACACTTCGAGCATACTGGCCCGCGTCAGGCGCGTTAGCACGGCCATCGGGCGGATCGCCAGCACAAAGGCGGGCAGGATCAGGTCAATTGGGTCGCCCCAGTGGGCAATGGGGATCAACCGCAGCCAGAGGCCGGTCACCAGGATCAACACGATACCCATCACGAAATTGGGTATCGAGTAGCCAATCAGCGAAAAGGCGCTGGCCGCGTAGTCCACCCAGGTGTTTTGCCGCACCGCCGCCAGGATACCCAGCGGCATCGCCAAGCCGATCAGCACGACAAACGCGGTCGCGCCCAGCACAAACGAGTTGCCGGCGGAGTCGAGGATGATGCCGGTCACCGAGCGATCTACTTGGCTAAACGAGGTGCCGAGATCGCCGTGCAGGATATTGCCGACGAAGCGCACAAACTGGCCCACTGCGAACCCACTGCCGCTCAGGCGCGTCGCCGGCCCCTGGTACAGCATCAGCGCGAACAGCGCGCCCAGCACAACTCCGACGGTGACCAGGAGGTTGGCAACTAGCAGCAGACCGGGGTCAGTGCGCCGGCGGCGCAGCAGCACGCTGCCGACCAGCGCCAGCAGCGCCAGCACGAGCGTGGCCGCCTGCCCTGCCCCGGTAGCTGCGCCGTAGAAGGCCGGCCAGAGCGGTTGATCGAGGCCGTAGGCGGCTTCTAGGCGCGCCGTCACCACCGGGTTGGCGTGTTCCGACGAGAACGGCCCCGCCTTCGGGATGTGCATGAGAGTGAAGGTGATCAGTGCGATACCCAGCAGCGAGGGAATCATCGCGAAGACCCGCCGGATCACATAAGCAAACATAGCAGCGCCTGCGTCTTTTGTAACTACGCGCCCCACAGTCGGCGAGGAGCCGTCCGCAGGGCGCGTAGCAGAGCTACGACGGGTGTGCGCCTTTACTTGGCGAGCTTCACACGCCGGAACGGGAAGACGAACGAGTTGTTGGTGTCGTAGCCACTCCACTTCGGATTGACCAGCCAGTAGCGGGTCGTCTGGTAGAGCGGGATGATCGCCGCCGAGTCGAGCAGCAACTTCTCGGCCTGGTTGTACAGTGCCATACGGTCCGCGACTTTGGCCGGGTCGGCCAGCTTATCGCCCTGCGAAGTCAGCTGATCGAACTGCGGATCGTTGTAGCCGGTATCGTTGCCTTTGTCAATGTACTTCGACTGGAAGTTGGCTGATAGCCAGTTCTGCGGGTCCGGGTAGTCGTGGCCCCAGGAGCCGTAGAACATATCATACTTGTGCGCTTGGCGCGCATTGAGCATGATCTTCCAGTCCACGGCTTGGATCTTGATCTGATCGTTGGTCAGGCCCAGGTTCTCTTTGAGCTGTGACTGCAACTGCTCGGCCACGCGCTGCTCGGCATCACGCTGGCGATAGGTGTAGGTCAGGCTCAACCCTTTGCCGCCGGGATAGCCGGCATCAGCCAGCGACTTTTTGGCCGCGTCGGGGTCGAACTTGTAGGCTTCGTATTCTTTGTAGCCCGGCTCGCCTTTCGGCAGCAGCGTGGTCAACGGCTGGGCCGCACCCGATAGGGCCAATTCCACCAACTGATCGCGGTCAATGGCCTGGGCAATGGCCTGGCGCAGCTTCATGGCCTTCGCATCGTCTTTGGGGCCGAAGGGCGCGTGCTGCAAGTTGAGGCCGATCCAGACGCTACGCGCCTGGCCGACGCTGTGCAGTTGATTCTTCAGCGTCGCATCGCCCTGGATACGCTTCAGGTCTGCCGGGCTGGGGCCGTCAAGGGCATCCAACTGGCCGGCTTCGTACTGCGCCTGGGCCGTCGCCGTTTCGGGCAAGATGCGGACGGCCACATCCACCGAGGGCTTTTCCGGTCCCCAGTAGTTGGGGTTGCGCTCCAACAAGATCTGCTGTTGGTGCTTCCATTCTTTCAGGACATACGCGCCGGTGCCTGCGCCGAGTTGCTTACCGGTCTCGGTGAACGAGGAGTCGGCCCCGACCACCTTCTGGTTGACGATGTAATAGGTCCAGACGGTCGATTCCGACAGGAAGTAGGCGCTGGGGTTGTTCAGCGTCACTTTGACGGTGTAGGGGTCGGGCGCTTCGATACCGCTGGCGGTGGTCACTTTGGTCTTGGTGGTATCGGTCGAAACCGCGGAGGCTTCCACATCGGTCGCGCCTTTGATGTCGTCCATGACAAACACATAGGGCGCTTTCGGGTTGTTCAGCACGCGGTTCCAGGAGTATACCACGTCGGCTGAGGTGAAGGGATCACCATTGGAGAACTTGACATCCTTGCGGAGTTTGAACGTGTAGACGCTGCCGTCTGGGCTGACGGTCGGCAGGCTTTCGGCCAGGGCCGGCTCAATCTGCTGGGTGTCGGGGTTGAACTGAACCAGGCTGTCGTACAGGTTCTGGCCGATGTCAATGGACAGGTTTTCTTGCATCAGGGCCGGGTCGAACGTTTCCGGTTCGGCATAAGCCCGCCAGGAGAAGGTGCCCGCCGGAGCCATAACGCCCGCCCCGCTGACGGTGGCCGTTGCGCCGCCGGCGGCACCCGCCGTGGTGGCAGTCGGACCGGTCATCGCGGTGGTGGCGGTGGTGTCCGCCATTGCGGTAGTAGCGGTGGGCGCAGTCATCGCCGTCGTGGCGGTGGATTCGGCCATCGCCGCGGTGTTCGTCGCTGCGGGCACCATTGGTGCGTTGGTCGGCATCACGGTCGGCGCGGCCGGCACCGCAGTTTGCGTCGGCGTGTCGGCACCGCAGGCGGTGAGTAGCATACTCGCCCCCATTAGCCCGCTCGCCAGACTCATCAAGCGTTTAGAAGCCATCGAGTTCCTCCTTGTGGAAAAGGGGCGCGGCCCCACCAGATAGACCAATCCGCCGGCTATCGCCCAAGACCGCCGGGGTTTGCGCCAGGGATCGGGGATACGCCCCTCGCGCAAGTTTGTGCATTATAGCAGAAGCCACCCGCTACAGCAAGCGGGCGGCCCAACTGCCCAGGGCTTATGCGTTCTTGCGTTGCAGCGCGGTGGGCGGGCTGCGGGCAACCCGCGCGGACTGTGGGAGCGGCCTCCTGGCCGCGATGGCGCGTGTCCTACGCCGATCTACCCGTCTGCTACCCGACCTGCGCGGTAAGGGTAGGCTTGCGCGGCCAGGAGGCCGCTCCCACAATCCCAATCCTTCCGCGCCCTAAACCCGCAGCCGCGAGAACGCATAAGCCCTGCCCGACTACCCTGCATATACACTACCGTATGGGCGGCAAGACGGTTCGCTAGTACTATGACAAGTTAATTCCGCGAAGTTAGCGGCGGTGACTTTGGCTTGAGCACCGGATACAAGCGTTTGAGCTTGATGCGCGCATCTGCCGTCGTAAACTGCCAATCAATCGTGCCCCCG
>JALYUO010000748.1 GCA_030853735.1 Chloroflexota bacterium | reverse complement strand
CGGGGGCAGCAACAGAGATTGATGCTACCCCCGGCAGGCGCATAGCGCCCTAGCGCAGGGCCGGAGCCGCCGCGCAGGTCGCCTGCGGGTTGGTCACCGCCAAATAGACGATCTTGGCGATTTGGCCGCGGAAGGCGTAGTTGCTCGGGCGGAACGTCCCATCATTGTAGCCACTGATGATTTGGTGGCAGACCGCCGTCTCGATGAAGGTGTAGAACACATCGGTGCGCGGCACATCATTAAAGGTCGGGGTGGGCGGGTTGATCACCGGGAAGGCGGCCCCGATCACCACGATCTTGGTCAATTGGCCGCGCGTCACGAAGTTCGACGGGCGGAAGTAGGGTCGGCGCACGCTGTCGCACGGTTCCGGCGCGCCGGTTTGGCTGTTCACGCCACCGCAGGTGTAGCCGCTCACGATTTGGCGCGCCGCTGCCGTCTCGATCAACTGATAGAAGACGTTGTCGGGCGTGACATCGGTGAAGGTGCGGTTGTCCAGGGCGGGCGGTGTGACCAACGGGATGTTGAAGGCCAGGGTCACGATCTTGGTCATCTGCCCGCGCGTGGTGTTGTTGAACGGCCGATACGTGCCGTCACTGTAGCCACTGATCACGCCATGGCAGGCGAGATAGTAGACACCCTGATAGTAGTAGGCCGTCGGGTCGGTCACGTCCGTGAAGTGGATCGTGCAAGGTGTGTCGGTCGGAGCCGGCGTGATCGTCGCGGTGCGCGTCGCGGCGGCGGTCGCAGTGTGCGTCGCAGCCACGCCGGTCGCCGTAGCGAGCCCGCTGGTGGCGGTCGCGGTCGCAGTGTCACTCACGCTCGTGCTCGTCACGGTCGCGGTGTCACTCACGCTCGTGCCGGTCGCGGTCGCGGTGTCCGCCGGTGCCGTCGCCGTGCTCGTTGCGGGCGCGGTCGTCGCCGTGCTCGTCGGGGTGAAGGTGCCGGGGCAGCCGCCACCGGTGTTACCCGTCGCGCGGATCAGCCAGTTGCCGGCCAACGACGGGGCGAGGTCGTCAATGACCCCGGTCAGGTCGTTGTTGCCCAGGTTGTTGATGTCGGCCGGCGCATTGGTGCTCTTGCCGGAGACGTAGGAGCTGTGCGCCGAGGTGCCTTGATCGAGCGGCGAGGGGAAGAACGGCGGCGAGAAGCCGGCCTCAGCGTAGGCATCCTCAAAGCCGATGTAGATGTCGCCCGTCGGCCCCGGCACAGCGATGTTCACCGGGTAGCTTTGGAAGCTATCCTCGACATTGATCGTACCCAATTGCTGCCCGATCAGGGTCGCATTCGAGGGATCGCCGTCGCCATCGGTATCCTGGTAGACCAGCAGACGAACGGCCAGCCCGATTTCCGAGCCGCTGGCCTGGAGCGGCCAGTCAATGTCAATCGTTTGCAGCGTCAGCGGATACGAAGCCGCCGGCGGGGTGAAGCGGTTGATCCAAACAGCGGCGTACTGCGTCGTGCCGTTGTTGAGACTGACGCTGGTCTCATAGGAGCCGTCATCAAGCATGAAGCTCACCGGGTTCAGCGGTCGCCACGGGGCAGCCTTGTGCGAGCCGTTGATGCCCGAACCGGCTACGTTGGCCGCGCCTTTGTGCGTGCGCGTCACCGGAGCCATGTGCTTGGCCGCCGGATTCGCTCCCACCGTAATCGGCTGCTGCTGCGGCGGGCAGGTGGCCGTCGCGGCCGGGGTCGAGGTGATGCTCGGCGTGCTGGTCACAGTCACCGTCGCTACGCAGCTGAGGGTGTAGGTCTGCTGCGTGCTGGGCGGTGCGCCGGCGTTGCACTGCGACTGGGTGAAGGTGGTGGTGTCCTTCTGTACACCAATCGCCCCCACGGCCGCATTGGCCGAGCCGAAGGCACCGTAGACGATGCTAAAGGCGCTTTGCCCTTCGTGGAACACGATCTCATAGTTGCTGTCGCTGTTGGCGAGGCAGGTCGTGGCCCCGTTGTAGCGGCACGCGCGCCACTCAACATAGAACGTCCGATTGGGCGTGCTACCGGTGGTCAGGGTGTAGATGCCCTTGCCCGCCGCCCCGGTGATCTGGTCGGTGGCAAAGGGGAAGATGTTGTAGGTGGAGCCGGTATGGGGCAGACAGCCGCTGTAGAAGAAGTCGTCGGCTGTGTCGAAGCTCAGGTAGCCGTTGGAGCCGGCTTGGGCCGTGGTGTAAGTTTGGCCGTACAGCGTCACGGGGAACGGTAGCGTGATGCCCGTGCCACAATCGTCGCAGTGGTTGCCCGTGTCGGTGGTGCCCGGCACAATCGTACCGGTCCCGTTGGTGACCGTATAGGCGCTGGCACCGGCGCAGCTGGTCGGCGTGGCCGTGACGCTACCCGCCATGACGGTGCTCGTCACGGTGGCCGTGTTGCCGCCCGCCGTCGCCGTCGTGGTGACGGTGACGCTCCCGCAGGGGACGCTCACGGCTTGCGACACTTGCACCGTGGTCGGATAGAGGGTGTTATCTACACCACCCATGATCATCAGCTTGCCGCCGGTCACGCCACCGCCGGAGGGGGCAGCGACTTTCGCTACTAGCGGATTGCCGTAGGTCCAGGTGTTGGTCGCGATGTTGTATTGTTCCACCGACATCGGCAGCGGCACGCCAGTGAAGAACGTGGCATCCCCGCCGCCCACGGCATAGATATAGCTGCCGTCGGTCATCAGTTCGGTGGCGGTGCGCGCCGTTTGCAGCGGAGCCATCGTCGCCCAGGTGTTGCCAACCGGGTCGAAGCGGTAGACCGCGTTGGTGGTGGCGCCGGCGATACCGCCGACATAGTAGATAAAGTTGCCGACCGTGATCGCACGGGCGTAGGTCGTGGCGACGGGCAGCGGCGCGGCCGTCGTCCAGGTGTTGCCGGCGATGTCATAGACCGAGACGGTCGTCTGCGGGCCTGGATTGCCGGCGATGTTGTAGATTTTGCCGGCGAAGGCCGCCGTTTGGCCGCTCTGGGGGGCCGGCAACGGTGCGCCGGTGGTCCAGGTGTTGCC
>JALYUO010000716.1 GCA_030853735.1 Chloroflexota bacterium | reverse complement strand
GCCGGCGTAGCGCGTCCACTCGCCGGAGCGACTGGCGGGGCGTGTCTGGCTTGGTCGGCGTGTTCAAAATCCTGCGGAGCCTGCATCGCCTGGTCGCTGGCCGCGCCGCCTTCCCAGGTCTGGTGGTCGTCGGCGGCCCCTGGCGGCCGCATGGTATGTGCCCCGCCGTCTGCGGCGGCCCCGGCGGCCAGCGTGGTGGTGGCGGCGGCGACGGGATCGGTCGGCGCATCGTCGGTGGCCCCGCTGTAGCGTTGGGCTGCCATCGTATGGCCGGTCGGTCCGCCGTAGCGCCCTGGCCCGGTGTCCTCCTGGCCCTGGTGGGTGCCACCTTTCACCGCGCCGGTGTGGACATCGCCTTGCGGCGTGTGTCCCGCCTCGCCGGGTGCTTGGCCGGCGGGCCAGGTGCGGCGTTCCACCTCGTCGTCAATCTTGCCTGCCGGGTTCCACGGAATCAATTCCACCGCATTGCCCTGATCGTCGGTCTGCGGGCCGGGGCTATCCATCTGCTGGGTGAGATCGGTGCCTTTGCCGGTTTCGCCTAGTTCGCCGAACTGGCCGCTGCCGTGAGCCGGACTGTGACTGCCGGAGTCATGCGCCGGGCTGGGCGCGCCTTTATCGTGGGGAGTCGTCATGATCGGAGTTCCTCCTCTATCGGTAGCGGCCGGCTGGGTGGTCCACCCCAGCGGGGGACTCTGCGGCCCGCCGGGCGGGTATTATAGACTACCACTCATGCAAGAAGTATGCCCGGTCAGTGCCCATTGTGCGCCACCGGGCTGTCGGCGGCGACGACCGCGGCATCCTCCGGCGGCAATTGGGGCGCGATCACGTCCAGCAACAGGCGCACGGTGTTTGCCATGCCCACCAGTTTCTCGTGCATATCGATCAGTGCGGGCGGGGCGAAGTTCGCCAGCTGCGGCTGGGCCTGTAGTTCGGTGGCGAGATGGGCTTGAGCTAGGCGCGCCGCCTGGCTGAGACCAAACCCGCTCGCCAACCCCTGCTTGATCAGGATGCACATATCCACCGCGTCGCCGTTGAAGCGTTCCGGGTTGTGCGGCGAATGCGGCAGGTAGCCTTTCTGGGCCCAATAGCTCACTTGGCGCGTCGTCAGACTACAGAGAGCGGCGACTTGAGCGGTGGTCAGGTTCAAGCGGGTCCACAAGGCTCCGCGATTCACCGGTTCAAATTGAAAACTTCGGCGCATAGACGGCTCCTTTTACTACCTTGGCTGCTATAGACGCTAACGTCTTCCGGTATCCCCTTGTTGGTTGTAGGATAGCATAACATGGATCAGAAGTCCAACCGTCCCTCTGGGGCACTACAAGAATCGCCGGCTGCCCATAGGCGACACGCGCAAGACGCGCAGGACGCGCAGGATTCAGTTATTTAGCAGCTTCGTGTCCTTTGTGGCTTGGTGGTGTAATCCGTCATGCTGAACAGGCGGCAGCGCCGATCCTTGACAGGCTGGGTACAATGGAATTATGAACCCTATTGCCACCCCCGCTGCCCCGCGCTGGCTGCCGTTGCTGGGCTTGTTCACCCTGGCCTCGTTTGTGGAAGCCATGTTCTGGGGCCAGATCACCGCGTTCACCCCGCTCTATCTGCCGCACCTGGGGGTCGCGCCCGCCGACGTGAATGGCTGGACCGGCGCGATCACCGCTATCGCGACCCTGATTGGGCTGCCGTTGTTGCCGTTCTGGGGCGCGCTGGCTGACCGCTATGCGCGCCAGCCGGTGATTGTGCGCTCGTTCGTGGCCCACCTGCTGGCTGGGGTGCTGGCCTTGCTGGCGGGCAACGTCTGGGTGTTTCTGCTGGCGCGCACCGTGCAAAACTTCGCGTTGGGCAATAGTGGGCTGATGATGACCACGCTGGCCGAACGCACCCCACCGGGCCGCATCGCCCTGGCCTTCTCCGTCATGAATGGGGCGGGGCCGCTGGCGGTTTTCCTCGGCCCGCTGGTCGGGGGTCCCATCCTCGACCACTGGGGCTTCCAGGTGTTGATGGGCATAGACGTGGCGCTGTTGAGCGGGGTGGTGCTGGCGACGAGTTTCGGCTACCGCGACACCTACCGGGGCACCAATCGTGGCTCGCTGCGGAGCATGGCCTGGGCCTCGCTGTTTATCGTCGGGCGCTCGCCCCGGCTGCGCGTGCTGTTCTTGGCGCTGTTGCTGCTGTTCGCCGGCTGGATGATGGCGCTCACCTATCTGCCGTTGGCGGTGAACAGCCTCTATCACGGCCCCGATCAAGGCACCGCGCTCGGCTGGGTGTTAGGCGCGGGCGGCGTGACGACGCTGCTGTGCAGCCCTCTGCTGGGGGCGCTGGCCGACCGGCTGGGCGTGTGGCGGGTATTGCTGGCGGGCGCGGCGCTGACCGTGCTGCTCTGGCCGTTGCCCGCGTTGGCCGGCGATCTGTGGACTTTTGGTGCGGCTTGGGCGGCGATCAATGGGGTGGCTTCGGGTGTGTTTGCCCTGTCGTTTACGGTCCTCTCCAACTCTACGCCGGCGGGCGTGCGTGGGCGGGTCATGTCGTTTTCCTACTTGCCGGTCAACGCGGGGTCGGTGGTCGGCTCGTTTATCGGCAGCCTCGTCACTGGCCTGAACCTGTTCGTGGTCTTCCCCGCCGCCGCCGTCTTGACCGTGCTGGGCATTGCCGTGCTGGTGCTGGCGCATCGCCAACCGCTGGATGAGGATGTGGCGATCCCGCTGGAAGCGGTCGCGGCGTGATCAGCTATAGTA
>JALYUO010000712.1 GCA_030853735.1 Chloroflexota bacterium | reverse complement strand
GGCCAGGAGGCCGCTCCCACCGTCCGCGATAACTCTTTCACCCAATCCCCAGCCAGGAGAACGCATAAGTCCTGAAGCGGGTTAAGTATGCAGTCTAGCTGGCCTAGCGCCTGACAGGCAACGGCGGGTAGGCGGCGGGGCCACCCCCAAGATCGTACTAGGGTCAGCCACACCCCGCCGCTGGAGTAACCGTAGCGCACAGAATATGGTATGATAGCGGCGGTTCCCGCTCACGCCCCGACCCCAACCTGCCTAACCTGTATACGCAAGGAGAATGCCCCATGTCCGCGCCCGCCGCCCCGCCGCTCAGTCTGACGGCGCTGCTCCAACCGCCCGGTCTGACCGATCCCGCTGCGCTGTATCAGCGCCTGCACGCCGAAGATCCGATCCACTGGGATGAGGCGCTCAATGCCTGGATCGTCGTGCGCCACGATGACCTTATGACCCTGCTGCAAGATCCGCGCATTTCCTCGGCCCGCATCATGCCCGCGCTGGCACGGGTGCCCGCCGAGCAGCGCGAAGAGTTGCGCCCCATCTACGAGCGCCTAGCGAAACAGATCATGTTCACCGATCCGCCGGACCACACCCGCCTGCGCGCCTTGATGAACCGTGCCTTTACCGCCCGCCGCATGGAAGCCTTGCGTCCAGTGGTCCAGAGCATCGTAGACGGGTTGCTGGATCGGGTGCAAGACGCCGGACAGATGGACCTGATCCGCGATCTGGCCTATCCCTTGCCGGCCACGGTGATCGGCGACCTGCTGGGGGTGCCGCGCAGCGACCAGGATCAGTTCAAGAAATGGTCCGGCGATTTCGTGATCTTCTTGGGCAATTCGCGGGTAGCCCCGGAGCGCATCGCCGAAGCCTTGCGCGGAGTCGCCGCGTTTATCGAGTATTTTCGCGGCCTCGTCGCCGAACACCGTGCCCACCCGCAAGACGACCTGATCGGCGCATTGAGTAGCGCCGAAGAGCAAGGCGCGATGTTCGATGAAGACGAACTGTTCGCCAATTGTATGTTTGTGCTGGCCGCCGGTCACGAAACTACGACCAACCTGATCGCTAACGGCCTGCTCTTGCTGCTCCAGCGGCCCGATCAGCGCGCCGCCCTAGCGCGCGATCCCAGCCTGATCCAGGGGCTGGTCGAGGAGGTGCTGCGCTACGAAAGCCCCATCCGCGCCATGGGCCGCATTGTGGTTGCCGACCTGGAAATCGGCGGCAAGCAGCTCCGTCAGGGGCAGGCGCTGTTCTTGATGATGGGCGCGGCTAACCGCGATCCCGACCGCTATGCCGCGCCCGATGTGTTTGACCTCGCCCGCCACGAGGCCCGCCACATCGCCTTTGGGCACGGGCCGCATTTTTGCCTGGGCGCGCCGCTCGCCCGTATCGAGGGCCAGATCGCCATCAGCACCGTCCTGCGCCGCCTACCCACGCTGCGCCTGGCCGATGATGCGCCGGTCTGGGATGCGAACATCCTGTTTCGCGGCTTGAAGACCCTGCCGGTGCTGTTCTAACCCGCCGTCAGCGCACGCTAAACTGATAGAGCGTGGTTTGCCGGTAGGTTGCGCCCGGTGCGACGACGGTAGAAGGGAACTGCGGCTGATTGGGCGAGTCGGGGAAGTGCTGCGTCTCCAGACACAAGCCGCTGTGTTTGCCGTAGCGGCGACCCCCTTTGCCGGTCAGGGTGCCGTCGAGCATATTGCCGCTATAGAACTGCACGCCCGGCTGGGTGGTATAGACATCGAGGACACGCCCACTGCTGGGGTCATACACCTGCGCGGCGTGGCTGGGGCTGCTGCCGGGGCCATCCAGCACCCAAGTGTGATCATAGCCGCCGGCGGCACGCTGCAACTGCGGGTCCGCCGTCTGGATGCGTGCGCCAATCGCCGTGGGCCGGCGGAAGTCGAGCGGCGTGCCCGCCACCGGGGCGAGTTCGCCGGTGGGGATGAGCGTCGCGTCTACCGGGAGAAAATAGTCAGCAGCGATCTGCAGTTCGTGGGCGAGAATGTCGGGCGTGTCGCCCAGATTGAAATAGGTGTGGTTAGTCAGGTTGACCACTGTCGCCTGATCCGTCGTGGCGCTGTAGTCGAGGCGCAACGCATTATCCGCAGTCAGCGTGTAGACCACCGTGACCTGGAGATTGCCGGGAAACCCTTCGTCGCCGTCTCGGCTCAGATACGTCAATTGCAGCCGCGCCAGCGCGCCGGCGGAGTCGGGTTGCGCTTGCCAGATGCGCTTGTCGAAGCCGCCTAGTCCACCATGCAGGTGGTTCGGACCGTTGTTGCGCGCCAGATGGTAGGTTTGGCCCTGAAGCTGAAAGGTGCCATGGGCAATGCGGTTGCCGTAGCGCCCGATCAGCGCACCAAAGTAGGCGTGGTCGCCCAGATAAGGCGCGAGGGTATCGAAGCCGAGCGTGACATCGGCCAATTGCCCATGACGGTCCGGCGTGCGGAGCGCGACCAAGATGCCGCCGTAGGTCATGATCGTGGCTTCCAGCCCCTGCCCGTTGCTGAGGGTATAGCCGAGGATCGTCGTCCCGTCGCCGGTGGTGCCGAAGGGCTGTTCCGTAATCGCCATCTCTAACGCTCCTTGTAGCTAGGGGCCAGGGGTCAGGGGTCAGGAGACGCTGTGTTCCGTAATCGTCAGCTTCCCACGCCTTGCAACGACTCACCTCATAGCCTCCCCCTCGCCCTTCAGGAGAGGGGGTTGGGGGGTGAGGTCGGTCAGCGCGCCCCCAGCAACGCCAACAGCGCCGCCCGATCCGGCAGCGCCGCCTGCGCGCCCACGCCGGTGACGGCCAGCGCGCCCGCCGCCTGCCCCCAGG
>JALYUO010000701.1 GCA_030853735.1 Chloroflexota bacterium | reverse complement strand
GTGAGCGGCGAACTGTTGGTCATGTTGTAGCCGGGATCTTCAAAATGCTCAAAAGCCGACTGCACAGCCACGCGGCCGGGGCCAAACAGGCGCACCCACACGTAGCGGTCGCCCCACGAGCGCCACGAGCGCCAGGTGCCGCCGGGGTGTTCCATGTGCAGTTGCATCTGCACGGTGGGGTCTTTGAACAGCACGGCAGTCGGCTTAACCAGCACCGTCTCGCCGGGGCCCAACTGGCGGATGAAAGCGTTGCCCTGCGCGTGGATCAGCACCAAGCCCGGTGTCGGCCCGGCGATAAAGCGGTCCATAAACATCCCCAGCGGGTAGTGCGTCTCGGTTTCGTCGCCGCTTTTGGTGGAGAACCAGATGTTGGTATTGAACCAGTCGTAGTTCACCCCGCCGGTGGCGACCATGAAGACGTGTTCGCGCACATCTACCGCCTGGCCGGGCTGAATGGGCAGGGCGATCATTTCGCCCGGCGAATCGCGCGAAAAGGCGATGTGGCCGGGGCCGTGCGCCTGGGTCATGATCAGCGGCAGGCCGGAGAACAGGCGTTTCCAGCCGCCGCGCAAGGGCAACGTGGTGATCGTCACGCTGGGGTCTTTCCACAACAAGACATGATGCGTGAAATAGACGTTGTCGCTGCCGTTCAGCATCATATCCGCCACCGGCACATAGGTGCCTTCGATTTGGCAGGTGGATTGACCGAACTGGATGCGCGCCATATCCTTGATCGGCGGCAGTTCATACCAGCCCGATTTCGTCGCCACGGCGCGCACATCTACCGGCGAGCCACAGGCCGGGCAACTGAGGGCCGTGCCGTCGCTGACCGCGCCACACCAGGGGCAACGATAGCTGCGGGCCGCCTCCGCCGGGGGAGCATAATTCGTCACAGCAGCCTCCTCAGTCGGTGTTGTGGTGGTGATACATAGACTGGATGCCCAACCGACCGGGGCCAGTCATGCGTGCCAAGTTGAGGCCGGTGCCGCCGAAGAGGCCGGTGGTCAGCTTCTGCGTCTCCACGACCATCGTCACCGAGGCATCTTTATAGAGAAATGCGCCCGGCTCGATCAGGATGCTTTCGCCGGGCCGCAGATAGCGCTCGAAGACGTTGCCGTAGCCGTGCAGCAGCAGCAACCCCGGCTGGCCGGCGGTCACGAAGCGGTCCATAAACATCCCCTGGCCGCCCAGCAGAATATTGCGGAGCCCCTGGATGCGGGTGTAGGAATAGGCGATCTGGTGTGAGGCCAGCAGGAAAGCGTGTTCGCGCACATCGAGTTCCATGCCGGGGTGCAAGGGCATGACCACCAGCTCACCCGTCGCGTCGCGCGAAAAGGCGATACGGCCCGCTCCGTGAGCAATGGTCACGATAAACGGCATCCCGGCCAGCGCCCGCTTCACGCCGCCCTGGAGCGGCATCACGGTCATCGGCACGCTGTCGTCTTTCCAGAGCAAGACATGATGCTCGAAAAACACGGCATCCCCTTGCGCCAGCGTCATTTCGGCCACCGGCACGATCTCGCCCTCCACCTGACAGGTGCTGTTGCCGAAGTGGATCTCAGTCATATCTTTGATGCGCGGCGCTTCGCGCCAGCCCGAATCGCTGACCAGATTGCGGATGTCAAGCGGTGCGCCACAGGCCCAACAGGCCGTCGCGTTGGCCTGGTTCTGGCCCTGGCACCATTCACATACAATACGCTGTTGTGGGTCCATCCCTCGCCTCCTCTTTCAATTGCGGATTGCGGATTGCGGATTGCGGATTACTGCCGGATATGTGATCTGCGGCCAGTATAGCAGATTTGCGGGGCGGGTGTTAGCTGCGCCGCAAGGGCGCAAAACACGCCGGAAATCTCTATCTACAGGTGTAATGCGCTGGGGAGGGAGGAGTTACGCGACCCTGTTCAGCATCGGCCTGCTAGACCAGGGCACGGCGCAGCGAAATGAGCACAGGCGAGAGGGATGGGGCGACTGGAACTCGCCGCTACCGCTACGAAGCCCGCCTACGCGGGCTGGAGACGACGCATCTGTAGTCATGCAGCTAATGATCTGGCGAAGCGAGTGGCCCCACCAACTGAGGAGTTGGCACCCCCAGGTGCGAACTCCG
>JALYUO010000672.1 GCA_030853735.1 Chloroflexota bacterium | reverse complement strand
GTTGTTCGGCAATTTAGGGGGCAGAGAGGTATAAACATGACCATAACTACCGATGTGCTGCATAGCACCACCGAAACGGGCGGGCTGGAAGGCTATAAGTATGGCTTCCATATGCCGGAAGCTGAAGTCTTCCGCGCCAAGCGCGGCCTGAGCCGCGAAGTCGTCGCCGAAATCTCGGAACGCAAGGGTGAGCCGACCTGGATGCGCGATTTTCGCCTGCGCGCGCTCGAAATCTTCTACCGCAAACCGCTACCTACCTGGGGTGGCGATCTGTCGGGCATTCATTTCGACGACATCTACTATTATATCAAGCCGACGGAAAACCAGGGCCGCACCTGGGAAGATGTGCCGGAAGACATCAAGAATACCTTTGAGCGGTTGGGCATCCCCGAAGCCGAGCGCAAGTATTTGGCCGGTGTGGGCGCGCAATATGATTCGGAAGTGATCTATCATAGCATCCGCGAAGATCTGCAAGCGCAGGGCGTGATCTTCACCGACACCGATACGGCGTTGCGCGAATACCCGGACCTGTTCCGCAAATACTGGGCGACGATCATCCCGCCGGGCGACAACAAGTTTGCGGCGCTCAACAGCGCGGTGTGGAGCGGTGGGTCGTTTGTGTATATTCCTGCGGGGGTTAAGGTCGAGATCCCGTTGCAGGCGTACTTCCGTATCAACGCGCAGAGCATGGGCCAGTTTGAGCGCACGCTGATCATCGCCGAGCCGGGCAGCTATGTCCACTACGTCGAGGGTTGCACCGCGCCGACTTACCGTGAAGATAGCCTGCACAGCGCGGTGGTCGAGATCCTGGTGCAAGAAGGCGCGCGCGTGCGCTACACCACGATCCAGAACTGGTCGGGCAACGTCTACAACCTCGTGACCAAGCGGGCCAAGGCGATGCGGAACGCCACGATGGAGTGGGTAGACGGCAACCTGGGCAGCAAGCTGACGATGAAGTATCCGGCGGTCTGGTGCATGGAGCCGGGCGCGCGCGGCGATGTGCTGTCCATTGCCTTTGCCGGCAACGGCCAGCATCAGGATGCCGGAGCCAAGATCGTCCACGCCGCGCCGAACACGTCTTCGACCATCGTTTCTAAGTCGATCTCGAAAGGCACCGGGCGGGCGACCTATCGCGGCCTGTTGGAAGTAAAGGAAGGCTGCCATGGCGTGAAGTCGAACGTGCGCTGCGATGCGTTGCTACTCGATGATACGGCGCGCACGGATACCTATCCGAGCATCCAGATCAACGAAGACCATGTGCAGATCAGCCATGAGGCGACCGTCTCGAAGGTGGGTGAGGAGCAGTTGTTCTACCTGATGAGCCGTGGCCTCAGCGAAGCCGAAGCCTTCTCGATGATTATCAACGGCTTTATTGAGCCGATCACCAAAGAGATTCCGCTCGAATATGCTATCGAACTGAACCGCCTAATTCAGTTGCAGATGGAAGGCTCCATCGGCTAACGCAGCTTCGCAGCTCACCAAGAGACCTCCCGCCGGCCAGTCCGGTTGGGAGGTCTCTTTTTGTGGGCGCAGTGAAACCCTTTGCGGGGGCTAACGTAGAATACTATGAACTAGAGTAGCCAACCAGTGAATCGCAGCCATCAAGGCAAAAAGAGGGGCGTTTCCATGTTACGTAGACGGTGGTACTTCATTGTGTTGGGCCTCATGCTGGTCATAGGTGTGTTCTTTTTACCTAATCCCCTTCGTGCTGTTCAACATCCAGCGGGAGAAAGCACTCCCCAGGAGCAAGATCGGCCTCCCTGGAATCCGCTGCCGCAGGGCTTCCCCTTGGATCACGCCGACACGCCGACCGCCGTACTAACAGATAGTGCTAATCGGCTACCGAACGTGCTACCGGTCTGGACGGGCGATGCTGAGGTTGCTGGTGAAAACAGCGTAGAGCCGGCGGTGGCCGCCGATCCCCGCGATCCGCTCACCTTCGTAGCCGGGGCGATCACCAATTACGGCATCGGCCATTTCACCACCACCGATGGCGGCCAAACGTGGGGCGGCGGCAATTTTACGAACGAGTGCTGCGATCCGACAGTGGCCTACAATCGCCAGGGTCACGTCTTCATGGCGATGCTCCACTATCCCCTTGGGGACTCATGCTCCCGCTCGTTCACCCTCAGCCATAGCACCGACGGCGGTATCAACTGGCCGGCCCCGCAGATTATTCTTACCCCTGCTCCTACGGATCAGGTTTATGATAAGCCGTGGTTGGCAATTGATACTGCGCCCGCCAGTCCCTACTTCGGCAGGATTTATCTTACTTTTAACGATGCCGGCAACAGTGCTTGTCCAGCTGCAAACGGGCGTTATAGTAATGCCCGCGTTTCTTGGTCCAGTGATGAAGGCCAAACGTGGTCGTCGCCGGTAATCGTCAACGATGCAACGCACAATGAGGCCAGTATCACCAACGCGGTCGTCACCGGCAACGGTACGCTCTATCTGAGCTATTTGTATCATGCGTGCGCTACTAACTGTAAGGGCAATTTCTACTTCAATATATTACAGCACTCCACGGATGGCGGCATCAACTGGTCTGCGCCCATAACGATTACAGCTCAGGCGATTACCTATCCCGGTGTCACTGTTAACGGCTATAATAACCTCCTCGGTAGCGGCTCCACGTTTTTTCGATACATAGATCAAGCGATTCTGGGGGTTAGTCCCAGCAATCCGCAAGAGGTATATGCCGTATGGACGGACGGCCGCTGGGAGTCCAAGTTCGACTATCAATTTGCGCGTGGCACCCACGCCGATATTGCCTTTAGCCGCAGCAGTGACGGCGGTGCAACCTGGAGTTCCCCCCTGCGGATCAATGACGATCCGCAGGGCAACGGCAAGGATCAGTTTTTCCCCTGGCTGGCGGTGGGCAGTAACGGCACCTTGCACGTCGCGTGGTCGGATCGCCGCGACACCAGTGATGGCTATGGTTATCGTCCCTACTACAGCCAATCTACAGACGGTGGTCGTAGCTGGTCGGCTAATCAGCCGATCACGACGTTCGAGTCCAAGCCCTTCGATTTCATGGGTGATTACAATGGGCTGGCCGTTAGCAGCGATAACACGCTGGTTTTGCCCATCTGGACCGACGGCCGCCGTGGGGCACGGATCTTTACTAATCCCGGCAGCTTTGTGAAAAGCGCGCCCACCAATACGGCCGGTGCCGCTTATTCCCCCACGAACTCTACCACACCTGGCGACATGACTACGCCAACCGTAGCTGTAACCGCTACGCCCGCCCCTTGAGCAAGCAGTCGCTGCACACAAACAGCCACCCCCGCTAAGGAG
>JALYUO010000646.1 GCA_030853735.1 Chloroflexota bacterium | reverse complement strand
GGTCAGGGGTCAGGCATCAGGCATCAGGCATCAGGTACGAGGCACTGGGTGGTGAGGATAAGGAATCGGGGATCAGGTATCAGGCTCCTGACCCCTGACCCCTGATGCCTCGCAAAGGAGCATGGACATGAGTCGGGTACACGCTGAGGCGGCGGCGGTGATTCCTGCGCCGCCAGATATGATTTACGCGCTTTTGGTGGATTATGTGGCGGGCCATCCGCAGATCCTACCGCCGCAGTATTTCCGCGATTTGCAGGTGGAGAGTGGCGGGCGCGGGGCCGGCACGGTGATCCGCTTACAAGCGGGCGCAATGGGCCGGATGCGCCCCATGCGGATGCTGGTGGCCGAACCGGAGCCGGGCCGCGTGTTGAGCGAAAGCGATACTGCATCGAGTCTGGTAACGACCTTCACTGTCACGCCGGTCGCCGGCGGCACGCAGGCTCAGGTGCGGATTGCTACCCATTGGGATGCCGCAGCCGGGCTGGCTGGGATGCTGGAGCGCCTGCTGATACCGAGTATCTATCGCCGCATCTATCGGGCCGAATTAGCGCAGTTGGCGGCGGTGCTGGGGGCGGGCAACGTGGTATAATGTGGCGCTAGAGATGCGCCCATTCGCCCTGAAAGGCTGCCGCTATGACCCTCGCCCCGCCCGCCAAACGGCTCGAAGTCAAGACCGTGATCTGCCCGCACGACTGCCCCGACACCTGCGCTATGACTGCCACCATCGAAGATGGGCGCGTGGTCAAGATGGGCGCGCGGGCCGATCAGCCGTTCACCAAAGGCTTCCTGTGCGTCAAGACGCAGTATTACCAGGAGCGGCTCTATTCGCCGTTGCGCGTCTTGTATCCGCAGCGGCGAGTGGGGCCAAAGGGCAGCGGCCAGTTTGAGCGCATCTCATGGGACGCGGCGCTGGCGCTGATCGCCGAGCGGTTCCAGGGCATTATCGCCGAATACGGGGCCGAAGCGATCCTGCCCTATAGCTACGCCGGGGCGATGGGCAAGCTGGCTTATGCCAGTATGGACCGCCGCTTCTTCGGCTACATGGGCGCGTCGCTGCTGGATCGCACCATCTGCTCGACCACCGGCACCGAAGCCTATAAGTCGGTGATGGGCACGACGATGGGCACCGACCCGGAGGGGTTCGGCCAAGCACGACTAATTATCGCCTGGGGCACCAACCCCGTCTCGACCAATGTCCACCTGATGCCCTATATCCACGAGGCGCGGCGGGCCGGGGCGACGTTCGTGGTGGTGGACCCGCACCGCAGCAAGACCGCCGAACAGGCCGACCTGCACATCCGGCTCAATCCCGGCACTGATGCCGCGCTGGTGCTGGCGATGATCCATGTGCTGGTGCGCGAAGGGCTGCACAACGCGGCCTTTCTGGCCCAGCACACGATTGGCTGGGAGGCGCTGGCGGCCCGCGCCGCCGACTGGCCGCCTGAACGCGCCGCGCCGATCACCGGCTTGACTGCCGAGGCGATCACAGACTTCGCCCGCCTCTACGCCACCAGCCGGCCCAGCGCGATTCGCCTGAGCTACGGCATGACGCGGCACACCAACGGCGGGCAAAACACGCGCGCTGTGCTGATGCTGCCCGCCGTGACCGGCGCGTGGGGCACGGTCGGCGGCGGCGCGCTCCTCAGCACCAGCGGCACCTTTGGCCTCAATGCGGCGGCGCTGGAACGGCCCGACCTTCTGGCCCGCCATGCCCGCCGCCCGCGCACCATCAACATGATCCAACTGGCCGAAGCCTTGACGGAACTGCACGATCCGCCGGTCAAAGGGCTGCTGGTTTATAACTCGAACCCGGCCAATGTTGCGCCCGATCAGAGCCGCGTGCTGGCCGGGCTGGGCCGCGAAGACCTGTTCACCGTGGTCCATGAGCAGGTGATGACCGATACGGCGCGCTGGGCCGATTTAGTGCTGCCGGCCACGACGGCCTTCGAGTATAGCGACCTCTACAGCGCCTACGGCCACCTCTATGTGCAACTCAGCCGTCCGGCGATCCCGGCGATGGGCGAAGCGATCCCGAACACCGAACTGTTCCGCCGCCTCGCCGCCGCGATGGGTTATCACGATCCTTGTTTTGGCGACAGCGACGACGACCTGATCCGCCAAGCACTGACCGGCGAGCATCCGTTTATGGCAGGCATTACGCTGGAACGATTGGAAGCCGAGACCTTTATCCACCTGACCACCCCTACGCGCCCGTTCGTGCCGTTTGCCGACGGCGTGTACCCCACGCCGTCGGGCAAGATCGAACTCTACTCCGAGTCGCTGCTGCGTCAGGGCGTGGACCCGGTGATTGGCTATGTGCCCGAAGCCGAAAGCCCCGACGGGTCGCCCGCCCTGGCCGCCCGCTACCCGATCCGCCTACTGACCCCGGCGGCACACCACTTCCTCAACACCTCGTTCGCCGAGATGCCGACCATGCGCCGCAAGCAGCGTCGCCCGACCATCGAACTGCACCCCAGCGACGCAGCCACGCGCGGCATCAGCGACGGCGTGTGGGTGCGGGCATTCAACGACCGCGGCGAAGCCTTCTTCGTGGCCGAAGTCAAAGACAGCGTTGGCCCCGGCGTGGCCTGCCATCTGAGCCGCTGGTGGGGCTACTACAGCCCCGCCGGCTGGAACGCCAACGCCCTGACCGCCACCCGCCCCGCCGACATCGGAGCCGGCGGCACCTTCCACACGAACCTCGTGCAGGTCGAAGTCGCTACCCAGGTGCCCCCGACCCTGGCGGCGCTGGCTGAGGGATAGGGCTCTACTTGTTGTCCGCGTCTTCGCCCGCTTCCTCGGCATAGCGCGAATGGGGGCCGTAGCGC
>JALYUO010000644.1 GCA_030853735.1 Chloroflexota bacterium | reverse complement strand
GGTGACGGCGGCGCGGAGTTCACGGGACTTCGGGTAATTCATGGCGATCCTCCTTATGTATTGCGTATCGCGTATTTGGTCTGCCGGTTTGGGAATTGGGCATAGAAAAAGACGGGTCTGGGAGACTCCGTCTGGGGAATAGGTGTGATTAGGTTAGTAGTAGAAGGAGGGGAGAAGGAAGAAACACCATGTCCCGCCCCACTGCCGGCGAGAGAAACAAGCCAGCCCGCCAACCCGGCGGCTTGATCGGGTGCCCCATGCCCGGCCCCACTGCCCGCCAGCGCCAGCAACCAACCGGCTTGCCCGGCAGCGCGATCTATGCGGTTGGGTTTGGCCGGGTGCAGCATGATCACTCACGGTCAGGGGGCTGCGCTCTACTGTTGGGGACACAGCCTTACGGTCGGGGACACAGCCCCCTCCTACAGCGCACGGGCATAAAAACACCTCCCTCGCGGGAGGCGGTCGGCGCTGCACGCCCCTCAATTACTTCTCCCTATCATACGCGATGGGCGGTATTGTTGTCAACGGGGATATGTATCTCCATCAGAGAGGGGGTAGGTTCGCCATAAATTACGAACCTACCCCCGCCCCTCGTCGCAGCCCGCGCAGGCGGGCTTCGTAGCTGTAGCCGCGACTTTAGTCGCCCCGTGCCCCCACGTCGCCCTGTGCCCCCATGTCGCCCCGTGCCCCCAGCACGATCTCCGTTCGCACGGTGCCGGCACGTTCGGCGGCGGCGGTCAGGGCCAGCCGGGTGCCGGAGGGCGCGCGCACCACCCATTCCACCTTGCGGAGATAGTCGGTGCCTGCCCCGCCACCGAAGGCTTTGTTGGCACGGCCTTCCAGGTGGCCGATTTCCTGCCTCACCTCGCCGGTGACGAGCGTCGCGCCGGCGGGTAGGGTCAGCACCACTTCGATGGGCCGGGCGACTTTGCGCTCCAAGCCTTTTTTGCTGGTGTAGGTGGGCAGGAAGCCGCTGTTTTCGAGCAGGGCAACCACGCGGTACACGTCGCCGCCCTGCGGCTGCACATCAAGGCGGCGCAAGCCCAGGCGCGGCGACATCAGCGCGTGGGCGATGGTGAAACGGCAGTGCTTTTCGCACAATTCGGGCAGGAAGGCGGCAGGCGCGTTCTGCCAAACGGCTTTGAAGTCCCAACCACCCAATTCGACCGGGCCGAGTTGCGGGTGGTCAAAGGGTTGCCAATCTTGAAAGCCCTTACCGGCCAGTTGATCGTCGTTCCAGGCCATGATCTTAAGATCGTCCTCTTCGGGGTGCCAGCGGAACCACTCGATAAAGCCCTCTTTTTTCACCCCCGCCGCCGTCGGCACGTCCCAGAGTTCGGTGGTGAAGCCAAACCAGCCGAATTGGTCGTAGGCATAGTCATCCATACCGCCGTGCAAGATCTCTTTGGGGTGGTAGCGGAACTTATGGTAGACCGACACGCAATCATAGCCGGTGAGGTCGGTGCCCTTCTGCCCGATCAGCTTGTAGATGTCCAGGTCTTCCACCGGGAATTGCTCATCGGGATGTGTGCTATAGGGGCGCAAAATCACTGCCGAAAAGGTGTGATAGGTCAGGAAGCCGTTGATGTTGCGATGGGTGCGCCAAAAGTGCGCCTCGGCCTGCGTCTCCGGCTCAGAGAAGGGGAAGTCGCCCGCGCCGCGCTGGGTGCCTTCCGACTCCCACATATGGGGATAGTTGCGGTTAAAGTCCAGCCCTTCCTGGGGCGGCGCTTCTTTGATCTCGTAGCCGTCGTAGTTTTCGATCATGCCTTCGGTCAGCACGGTATAATAAGTGCCGCCGAACTCGTCGGCCTCGCGGCGACGCATGATGCGCGGATCTGTGTCTGAGGCTTTCCACGCGCCCGCGTCGTCTTTGATCCGCATATCGAGGATCAGGCCGTCGCCGTTCAGATCGAGCGGGTGCAGGCCGTCGCGCCGGTCGGCATAGGGGTAGGGGCGCACACTAGAGCGCAGCATATGGGCAGTGGTCAGGTATTTTTCTGAGCCGTCCACCGTGATGCGCGGCAGGACATAGACCATAAAGCCGTCGAGCAGGCGTGTCACCTGCGGATCGCTGCCGTGCGCGGTGAGCAGGTGCTGGATGGTATAGAGCGCCACTGCCGAGCCGGTCACTTCGCCGGCGTGGGTGTTGGCATCAATCCAGTAGCCCGGCTTTTCCAACGCCGGCCCCGTAGCTTGGTTGGTGATGGTCGCGATGGGGATGGCACGGCCTTCGTGGCTCCGGCCGATGGTCTCGATCTCGATAAGCTGCGGATACGCCTCGGCCATGCGCTGCAAGAAGGCCATTAGCTCATCGTAGCCATAATAATGGCTGAAGTCAAAATCGGGTACGGACATAGCGGCAAGAGTGTCCTTTCAGACGCAGAAAACAGCAGCGGCGCAGGGGGTCGCGCCATATTGCGCTCAGTATAGCAAAGACCAGCAGGGTAAGCAATGCTGAAGCCGATCCTTTTATAGATGCCATCCGTATGCTTATTGTGAAATATATCACAAATGATAGGATCAGGATAAATTAAGCGAGGTACAAAATGCACAACCCCCTAACCCACCTCCACGCACAGACACGGCTCGCGCTAGCCGGAGTGACAGTAGCGATTTTGCTGGCTCCGACCACCGCCTGGGCGCACGAAAAGTGGTTCACCGATCCGGCAGCCAACCCCGTGCGGCTGGATCTGCTGATCAGCGGGCCGGTGGCGCTGGCGCTGGGGGTTGCGGCGCTGGCGTTGGGGGCGTTGTTGCTGCTGCGCCGCTGGGTGCATGATCCGCTGTGGCCCAATCCGGCTTGGCTGCGCCCAGCCGCGCAAGCCTCGCAAGCGGTGATCGGCATCCAGACGGCGGTCAGCCTGATCTATATGGCTGTGCAGGGCTGGCTGTTTTCGCCGGTGCAGCCGTTGCCGGCGGGGTCGGGTGGGTTGGCGCTGGGCGCGCTGGTGATCGCCATCAGCCTGTCTTTCGTCACCGGCTGGTTCACGCGGCTGGGCGGCGCGCTGCTGATCGCGCTGGTCGCGCTGGCTTTCGTGCTGTACCCCACCGCCTACGCCCTGGAACAGTTGCTGTTCGCCGGCATCGGCCTCTATTTTCTGTTGCTGGGACGCGGCCTATTTCTACCGACCGGCGCATTTATGCAACGGCTGGATCGCTTCTGGCAACCCTATGCCCGCTTCGCCTTGCCCGCCATCCGCATCGGCACCGGGCTGACGATCCTGGTACTGGCCTTTACCGAAAAGCTGCTCAACCCGGCGCTGGCGGCGGCGTTCTTGCACACGCATCCGCTGTTCAACTTCCCGCAGGCGCTAGGTTTCACCCTTTTCACCGACGACCTGTTTATCGTCGCGGCAGCGGTGGTCGAGGCGACCATCGGTGTGTTGCTGATCGCGGGCGTGCTGCCGCGCTTGGTGATCCTGCTGATGTGGGTGCCGTTCAATATCGCTATCCCGATCCTACCGCCGGTCGAACTGCTCGGCCACTTGCCGATCCTAGCCGTGATGTACGCGATCTTCCTGCAAGGCCCCGGCCGCACCGCCGACCAACCCCAGGATGCCGTTGCGCCGGCCCAGCAACCCGTTCTGGCGCAGGCGTAGGACGGTCAATACGGAGACACGGAGCCACGGAGATGCGGGTGTAGGAGGCGGGGCCACCCGGCGCTGTCGGCCCCACCGCGATCCAGGACCGGCGGCTCGATAGGCGGGGCGGATACCGCTAAGGCCAGCAGCACCGGGCGGCGCCGCCTCCCACACGTCGGGCAGATACTGCTAAGGCCGGCAGCGCCGGGTGGCCCCGCCTCCTACAACTGGGATAGATGTGAGCGGCCTCACATCGGGCGGCGCATAGGCGATCTATAATGGGTGAGACAGCGTATGCTATGGTGGGAACGCAAAAGGCGTTCATGATAGCCGGAAGAGAGCTTAGATGCAGCGACAAATGGTTGAGACGAATACGCCACACGCCGGGTGGGGAGAACCTACCGAGGGGCGTTGGCCGCGCATTTACGCCTGTACCGCGCCGGCGGGGCGCACCTGCGTGCGCTGTGCCGTCTCCCCCTGGCCCCCGGCTGCGCCTGCCTAGCGCGGCCCCGGCGGTATTTGCCGCCGCACTGCTGATGATAAACCATGGGGGTTGCCGCAGGGCAGCCTCTTTTTTTGCGCCCGCGCCGCCTGTAGTGAGCGCGCCGGCGAGAGGGAACCGACCGAGCGATGCTCACCTATCCTACCATCACCCCCACCCGCTCCGCGCAGCGCGACCTGTTGCCGCCCGCACTAGGAGCCGGCACGTTGGTCGAGCGCATCGGCAACACGCCACTGCTGCGCTTGCAACGATTGCCGGAGATGGTCGGCGTGTCACCCAACGTGACCATCTTGGCGAAAGCCGAGTGGTTCAATCCCGGCGGATCGGTCAAAGACCGCGCGGCCTGGGCCATGATCCGCGACGGCATCGAGCGCGATCTGCTCACGCCCAACAAGTGGATCTTGGACGCAACATCGGGCAACACCGGCATCGCCTACGCCATGATCGGCGCGGCGCTGGGCTACCGCGTGCGGCTCTGCTTGCCGCGCAACGTCAGCCCCGAACGCCGGCGCATCTTGCAAGCATACGGCGCAGATTTAGTGCTGACCGATCCGCGCCTGGGCACGGACGGCGCACAGATCGAGGCGCAATGCTTGCAAGCCGCCAACCCTGATCGCTACTTTTATCCCGACCAATACAACAACCCCGCCAACTGGCAGGCGCACTATAACGGCACGGGGGGTGAAATCTGGCAGCAAACGGAGGGGCAGGTCACGCATTTTGTGGCCGCGCTGGGCACCAGCGGCACGTTTATGGGCACAGCGCGGCGGCTGAAAGACGAGAACCCGGCTATTATCGTAGCTACGCTACAACCGGATAGTCCGCTGCACGGCATGGAGGGCATGAAGCACATGGCAACGGCACGCGTGCCGGGCATCTACGACCCACAGCTGGCCGACTGCCACCTGACAATGGACACAGAAACGGCCCAGGCGACCACGCGCGACTTGGCCCGCTATGAGGGGCTGTTTGTGGGACCATCAGGCGGCGCAGCGGTGGCCGCTGCCCTGGCGCTGGGGCGCGCAGTAGAGGCGGGCGTGATCGTGACCATCCTGCCCGACAGCGGCAATCGCTATCTCAGCGAACCGTTCTGGCAGGAAAGCGACACGCCTTAGCGCAAATTCCGCTCAGGGTGCATCTCTGAGGGGTTGCGCTTCCACATACAGCATCGGGATCGTCATCACCAATTGGCCGTCACGCGCCGCCAGATCGTTCAAGCGGCTTTCCAGTAGGGCCAAGACACGCGCCTCGTCGGGCGGGTCCAACACGGCGCGCCAACTAGGCAAGAAGCCAACCTGCACCAGAAAGTGCCGCAGCAGCGTGCTCCCGTCCAAGAAGCGCAGTTGGAACTGGTCTTCGACCAGCCGCGTGACGGTGAGGCCCGCGCCGGTAAGCAGCGCGCAGATCGAGTCGCGGCTGCCCCGGTGCGCCTCGTTGGCCGCCAGCCGGGCCAAGTAGTGGGGGTGGTTCTCGGTCGCCAACAAATCGCGGAACACCGTGTAAAACTCGGCCATGTGCCCGATCAGGTTGCTGGTGAAAGCCAGCCGCGCCTGTGGTTTCGCCACACGCCGGCATTCGCGCAACACGGCGGCGGGATCGGCGAAATTGTTGAGACCCAGGTTGGAGACAATAAGATCGCAGGAGTGGTCGGCCAGGGGCAGGGTCATTGCGTCGGCCTGGACCAGCGCCACATTCGCTAGGTGCCGGGCGGCCTGCTTGACCTGGGCGCGCTGCAACGCCGCCGCCCAAAGGTCTAACCCAATGCAACGGCAAGAGGCACCATGCGCCTGCGCCAGTTCCAAGAGGGGGAAGCCGGTGCCACAGGCGAGATCCAACACCGTGCGGTCGGGAGCTAGGGCGAGGTGGTCCAACAGCAGAATGCCGAAACGGGCACCCCACAGGGACACTTCATCGAACGATGCAGCAAACGCGGGATCGTGGATATCGTAATGCTGTTCCCAGTAGGCAGGCATCAGCGCAACATCTTCCGCTCGGCAGCGCAACCGGTCGTCTCAGGCCGTCAGGTAACGCACCGTTTGCAGCAGCTCATCAAAGTCGAAGGGCTTGGGCAGGATCGCCGCCGCCAAGCACTGCACGTCGCGCATTCGCTCCCGCACGTTACCGGCTGCTGACATGATCACGACCGGCAGGTTGCGGGTGCGGCTGTCTTCGTGCATCATTTTGCACGCAGTTAAGCCATCCAGCACGGGCATCATAATATCCATCAAGACCAAATCAATGCGCCGGCTAGTCGCCAGATCCACTGCCTCGCGCCCATTGCTGGCCGTAATCACATCATAGCCTTCACCGGCCAGCATATCCACGCATAACTCGCGGATCATCGGCTCATCGTCCACCACCATTAGATGAATTAGTTGTGCGCCCATAGTTATCTCACTTCTACCGCTATAAATGGTCCCTAAGATCCCAGCGCCGGCTCTGCCGCGAGGTGACAGAACACTGCGTCACAAACCTGTGCCGAGTTAATGGCAAGACCTGTGCCAGAGGTTACGGAGTAGCGGGCGGCAAGAACAGACTCCTCCGTAGCTGTTCAGTTGAGTCAGTTTGACGTGCGGGCCGGCAGCCGGGGCTAGTGTAGCCGCGCTGCTTGCTGCGCCGGACTCGTGGGGAGTGGAGGCTATTGTAGCCGCGCTGCTTGCTGCGCCGGACTCGTGGGG
>JALYUO010000752.1 GCA_030853735.1 Chloroflexota bacterium | reverse complement strand
CGGCATGAATAAGTTGGTGGAGTTGGGTAACTTCGGCCGCGGTGAGGACAATCTGGTAGTGTTTGTTCATACCTGTAGTGTACCATCATCGCTCCAACTCCGCAAAATTAACTGGTCACAGTACTAGTGCGGGGTTCGACATCCTGGGGCGCGAACACGACCGGTGGGGGTGCGGGCCGCGCTGGCCGGCGAGGCTAGGGTGCGGGGTTCGACATCCTGGGGCGCGCACACGACCCCACACCAGTACGGCGCAGCAAGCAGCGCTGCTACACCCGCGCCCGGTGTCCGTGCGCGCCTAACTGAACCGTTACGATTTATCCTAGCTCG
Source organism: Chloroflexota bacterium (assembly GCA_030853735.1). GTDB lineage: Bacteria > Chloroflexota > Chloroflexia > QHBQ01 > JAICKM01 > JAICKM01. Next base: position 7,771 of record JALYUO010000752.1, on the reverse strand, counting down.
CCCCGTCCCACCGGGAACTTTCCCCCCGCTTTAGCGGTTTCTCCTACAGATACGTGGCGATAGCCCGGTCAGGGGCCGCCCCGCCGTCACAGATGAGGCGCGTGTTCCGCTTATATAGAGAGCGGATTATCGCACACCGCCGCACCTGGGCAGAGGAGCACGCCATTATGCCGACTTGGCACACGGATCGGGAAAAGCAGACGCTGTTTGATGAAGTGGCGTTGGTCCACATGGCCGGGCTGTACTATGCCGCGCTCCGCTTGACGGGGCGACCGCCCGATGCCGAGGATTTACTACAAGATACCTATCTGCGGGCCTATGCCGCGTTTGATCGCTTCACGCTCGGCACTAACGCTCGCGCCTGGCTCTACCGCATTATGCACAACCTGTTTCTCAACACCGTGAGCCGGGCCGAAGCCCGCCGCACCCAATCGTTCAGCGCCACACCCCCGGCGACGCTGGCGGCGGTGGCCGACCCCGGCGCACCCGACCCGGCGGCGGGCGTGGACGCGATGCTTGACCACCGCCTGAGCGCGGCGCTGGCGGCGTTGCCCGCCGACTTCCGCAGCGCGGTGGTGACGGTGGATGTCGGCGGCTTTTCCTATGATGAGGCGGCGGCGATCCTCGGCTGCCCGGTGGGCACGGTGCGCTCACGGCTCTACCGGGCACGCCATTTGTTGCGGACCGCGCTGGGCGGCGACCGCGCGAGTTTGCTGGAAGGAGGCCAAGCAGATGTCTAAGCACCCCGAACCCCGCGATCTGTTGGCCGCCTATGTAGATGGCGCGCTGGACCCCACGACGCAGGCGACCTTGACCGTCCATCTGGTCGAATGTCCCGACTGTCAGGCCGATGTCGCCGTGCAGCGGGATATGAAGCGCCTGCTGGCTCCGGCGACCCTGCCGGCGGCATTGCCGGCGGATCTGACGGCGCGAGTGCGTGGGCAGGTCTATGGCCCGGCGTTGCGCCCCGTGGCGCTGCGTCCGCGCTTTGCCTGGCCCAACCTGCGCGGCTGGTTTGCCGTGCCTGCCCTGGCTGTGCTGTTGCTGTTGCTGATGGTCGGCATGAGTGTAGCCCAAGTCGGCCCGTTCACGCCGCGCCCCTCGTTGGCGGCGGAGGTGGCGGCCATGTCGGTCAAAGACCATATTATGTGCGAAGAGAGCGGCCAGATCCCGCGCGGCATCCCCGGTGATATGCCCGCCGTCAGCGCGAAACTAGGCGAACTGCTGGGGATGCCGGTGGGAATGCCCCAGACGGTGCCGAGCGGCTACCAGTTCAAGGGCGGCCACGAGCTAAACCTGGGCGAGGTGAACGGCGGCCACCTGATATGGACTTCGGGGGCCACGATGCTCTCGCTCTATCAGGCGCACGATCCGGGCGGCGACCCCCCCGCCGGCTGGCAGCCCCTCACGCAGGCCAGCCAAGCCTACTGGCTCGGCCCCGCCGCCGGTGGCGAACACGCCCTCTTCTGGCGCGCCGCCGGCCACCTCTTCCTGCTCGCCGGCACCCTCCCCCAGGCCGACCTGCTCACCCTCGCCGGCTCCGTCCACCCTTGACGGGGGATCGGGGGTCAGGGGTCAGGCGATGGAGTAAAACGTGAAACGTGAAACGTGAAGCGTGAAGCGTAAAACGTGAGACGTGAATAGGTATCCGGGGTCAGGGATCAAGTCTCCGCCGTCTGACCCCTGACCCCTGACCCCTGATCCCTAGCCCCCCGTCTACCGCCCCACCGTCGGCACCGCCGTGGGGGCCGGGCCGGGCAGGGGCAGGCCGCGCGGGTAGCGCCACTGCTGGTAGTGGCTGCCGATGTTGCCCACCTGCACGCGCCACTCTGGGGCGTTGTCGGGCACATAGGTCAGCACGCGGCGCTCGAAGCACTGGATCAGCACGTCATGCAGCGCGCCCGCAATCTTGACCCGCGCCCAGTAGGCTTCGCTGATCGGCAGGCCGCTGGTGAAGAACCAGGGGTCGCTCAGAAGCGCATCCGTCGTCACCCCGTTCTCCCGCACCGGCCCCCGCGCAGTGAGCGCGTCCCAGAAGACATTGGGGATGTTGTGGCCGGTGAGCGGCTCAAAACGCACATAGCGCACCCCGTAGCGGCTGTTGTCGGAGGTCGGCGTAATGGCTCCGGCGCGGCTGACCACCTCTTGCACCACCTGATTGCTGCGGTCGGTGACTTTGTGATCGCCCAACGGCGTGTTCGCCAGATTGCTAAAGCTGGCATAGGTCGGCGCGTTCGCATCGTCCCCATCCGAGGCCAGCGGGATGGTCGCCGGCCCGCCGCCGGTCGGGTTGGGGTCGAAGCGCCCATTGCCGAATTGCACCCGCCCGCTCACCAGTTCGACCGTCAGCAGCCCGTTGGTGACATACCACTTCGAGGTGGGGTCGCCCGCCGGGTTGTTGATCTCCATGCGCGCCTTCTCGAAGTATTGCACCTGCCGAATATGCCCTCGCCCCTCGTCATACACCTCGTTGAGCGCCCGCCCCGCCGCCGGCCCCCAGTACCACGCCCGCACCACCTGATGCGCCGCCACCGGCAAATCCAGCCGCTCCCAGACGCGCTGAAACGCCGGGTCCGCGAACGCATCGCCAGTGGGGGCCGCCTGTACCGTCGGCGCGACGTGGGTCTGCGGCGCAATCGCGCTCAGGCTCGCTGTCATCACCAATGCCGCTATCCCCGGCCAACGCAGGGATCGTATGGGTTTGTGCATTTTGTTTGGGTCTCCTCCTTAACCACAGGCAGCCGCATGGCTTACGCTATTTATCTGCTACCAAAGGTCGGGCACCCCGGCGTAGGTTGCAGCGTAGTTGGAACAGGAACAGCAGGTTTTCCAGACCGTTCTGGAACGGGAACAGCTTGCTTTCGCCGATGCGCTCGGCGTAGCCGATGGGGTATTCGGCGAAGCGGTAGCCGGGGCAGCGCATGGCTTCCAGCTTGATCTCTTCGGAGAAAGGCATTCCCAGGCTGGTCAGGCGCAGGCGGCGTAGCATGGCGCGGCGGAACACCCACATCCCCGATTGCGAGTCGTGCATGGGAGTCCACCACAGCAGCCGCGTGACCGCCGTCAGGATGCGGTTGCCGAGCAGGCTGCGGCGGCTCATCGCGGCGGGGGTGCGGAGCGGGAAGCGGCTGGCCGACACAAAATCCACTTGGCGCGCCAGCATCCAGTCGAGGATCGGCGCGATCTCCGCCGCCGGATAGGTGCCGTCGCCGTCCAGCGTGGCGATGATGTCGCCGGTCGCCTGGGGCAGGCCGGCCTGATAGGCGCTGCCGTAGCCTTTGCGCGCCTCATGGACCACCCGCGCGCCGTGGGCCTGGGCGATGCGCGCCGTGCCGTCTGCCGAGTTGTTGTCCACCACGATCACTTCATCCACATAGGCCGGCATCCCGCTAAGGACCGCCCCGATACCGCGCTCTTCATTGAAGCAGGGAATCACCACCGAAACCGTCAGCCCTTTGTACACAGTTGGCATCCTTTCGGCCCCAGTATACCAGAACGGGGATCAGGTGTCAGGGGTCAGGAGACGGATGCGCCGACCTCACCCCCCAACCCCCGCTCCTAAAGGGAGAGGGGGAGTCAATGATCGCCAATCCCGCCACCTGCCTGCCCTGGCCCAGCGTCGTCATCTCCCCCTCTCCCTTTAGGAGCGGGGGTTGGGGGGTGAGGTCGGCGGCCTCAGCGGAACAGGCGCAGGACACGCGGCAGGTCGGCCAACAGGCGGCGTGCTGCGCGCAGGCGGATGGCGAGCGTGCGGCCATAGAGCGCGGCGATCACGTTTTCGCCGAAGCGCGCTTTGAAGGCGGTATAGGGGAACCACCAGGGATAGGCGCGCACGGGGGCGCGGTCATAGCTGATGTATTTGGGGTGGGTCAGCCCCAGCAGCCCATGTGGTCCGCCCAGCCGGCCGTAGCCGCTCGACCCGCCCATGCCGCCCCACGGACTTTCGGCGGCCAGCGCCGGCGCGATATGGTCGTTGATGATCACCGATCCGGCGTGGATCTGGCGGGCGATGGCCCAGGCCCGGCGATGATCGCGGCTCCAGACGCTGGCGGTTAGGCTGTACTCCGACTCGTTGGCGAGCCGCACGGCGGCGGCGGCATCGGCGACTGGATAGACATAGATGATCGGCGCGAACAACTCCTCGCGCATCACGCGCATCGTCGGGCGCACATCGGTCAGGATGGTCGGCGGGCAGAGAACCGGGCCGGGACCGCTTTGCAGCGGCGGTACGCCGCCCGCCACCACGCGCGCCCCCTCCGCCAGGGCTTCGCTCACCAGCAAACGGGCGTGGCCCAAGCCGGCAGCAGTGGTCAGCGGGCCGAGGTCTACCCCGTCGCCGGTCTGCGCGGCGTGGCGCACGCGCCCGGCTTCGGTTTGCAGCAGGGCCAGGAACGGCTCGGCCACCGATTGGGCCACCAGCACGCGCCCGACGCGCCCGCACACTTGGCCGCTGGTCAGGAAGCCGCCCCACACCGCCGCTCGCGCCGCCATCGCCAGGTCGGCATCGGCCAGCACGATCATAGCGTTGCTGCCGCCCAGTTCCATCGTCACCGGCAGCAGGCGCGCCCCGGCGGCGGCGGCGATCTTGCGCCCCGTGGCCGTGCCGCCGACAAAGACCAGCGAGTCAATGCCGCTTTCGACCAGCGCCGCGCCGGTCAGCCCATCGCCCGTCACCACCTGGAACACATCGCGCGGCAGCCCGGCGGCGTAGCAGATGTCGGCCAGTCGCTGGATCACCAGCGGTGTATGCTCCGACGGCTTGGCGACCACCGTGTTGCCGGCGGCCAGCGCCAGGAACAGCGAGTTGGCCGTCAGCAGCACTGGGTAGTTGAACGGCGAAATGATGCCGATCACGCCGCGCGGGTCCAGCACCACCTGGGCGTAGCGCGTGACCCAGAGGATGCCGTGGCGCACCCGTTGCGGACGCAGCAGGTGGGGCGCGTGCCGGATGGCGTAGTCCAAGTGGGTGAGCGCAAACATCAGGTCGCCCAGCAGCCCCTCAACCGGGTGCTTGCCCATCTCTTGCGCCGTCAGATCGGCCAGTTCGCCGGCGCGTTCGCCCAGCAGGGTGCGAATGTCGCGCAGCACGGCCAAGCGGCGGGCCAGGGGCAACCGCGCCCAGCCCGGCTGTGCGGCGCGCGCACGGGCCACGGCGGCTTGTACGTCAGCCGCGCTGCTGTTCGGCACGCGGCCCAGTTCCGCTCCGGTGGCCGGGTTGTAGGAGATCAATTCGGTTGGGCGCGGCGCGGGGCCGGCAGCCGGCGGGCGTTCGACTGTTTGCAGAGCCATCAGGTGCCTCCTGGGCCGGGCTGACCGGCGATCTCCTGCAGCCGTTGCCAAATGTCGGGAAACTGGCTGGCGAGGCGCAACGGCGCACCATCGCGCCCGATAAAGGCGTGCAAGGTCTCACCCTCGGCCAGCAAGCGATCCGTCAGGTCGTGGTAGATGCGGTACTGGAAGCGCAGTTTGACGCGGCCAAACTCCACTAACCGCGTTTCCAGCCGGATCGGATCATCGTAGGCGGCGGGGGCACGGTAGCGCATCTGCACCTCGATCACCGCCATCAGCACGCCGCGCTTTTCCAGTTCGCTGTAGGGGTAGCCGCGCGCCCGGATCAGTTCAGTGCGGCCCATCTCCAGCCAGGGCAGATAGCGGCTGTGGTGGACCACGCCCATCGCATCGGTCTCGGCATAGCGCACACGGAAGCGGATCACGTCCTGCGGGGGCGCGGCGGCAGCATCAGACATTCGCTAGCGGCATCCTTTGTTGGGCACGTTAGGGCTGCAATCGGCGGATCGTCTTGTCAATTTGCACCGCACGAATGCCGGCGCGGAAGCGTCCGTTGATATAGCGGAAGCGGCGCAGTAACTCATCGCGCAAGTCGGGTTCATCCTGCAACTGTTCGCTGAAATAGGGGATGATCTGCGCTTCGACGGCATCGGCCAAGCGGGTGAGGTCGTCCAGCGCCACGCCGTTGCCGTCTACCGCGCGTGCATTTTCCTGAAAACTCTCGCGCGGCAGGGGGCTGTTTCGCAGGGCTGCGATTAATTGCTCGGCATCATTCGCGGCGGTTTGCTGTAGTTGAATAGGGGTCATAGCCGCATAATGCCCCCCGGCGGTGCGTTGGGCCGCCGCCATCAGGCCCGCCAAGGCGGGTTGCTGCGTGGTGAGGAATTGGTCAATCGAGTGGTAGCGCATCGCGGATCCTCAGTTTACTTTTTTCCTGAGCCGGTTGAGTGTTTGATCCACCTTTACGCCAGTGACACTGTTGCGAAACCGGCCCGTCAGGTAATGGATGCGCCGGATCAACTCCGCCGCTAGGTCCGGCTGATCGCGCAATTCCTGTTCCACCAACGCGCAAAACCCGCGTTCAAACGCCTGATCCATGCGGATCAGGTCGCTGAGATCCACCCCGTCGGCCACATTCTCTTGCGCGCCGGCCTGGAAGCCCTGAATGATTGTGCTATCCAGCAGGAGTTGCCGAATGTTGTGCAAGACCTCAGCCACATCGTTCGCGGCGTTTTGCTGGAGGGCTGCCGGGGTGAGCGCAGCGTAATGCCCGCCCGCTGCCTGCTGGGCGGCGACCATAGCAGTGACGATAGCCGCGTGCTGGGCCGTCAGAAAGTGATCCAGCGAATTGTAGCGCATGACCGTCCCCTATGGCCTGTCCGTGCCGCCTAGCTGACCCCAGCCACCGGCGGCGCGGCGAGTTTGGTATAGCGTTGCACACTGCGCCGGTTGCGGCTATCGGGGGCCAACCCCAGGATTTGCAGCAGCTTGGTCTCCGTGGCACCCGCTTTGGCTTGCCCGACCGCATAGGTGTCGCGCAAGGATTGCGGCGTGACACGCTTGCTGATGTCGGCGGCCAACGCCACGCGGTCCACCAGCTTGTTCACCGATTGGGGCATAATCTCGAACAGGCGGCGTTCGGGCTTGTATTCGGCCAAGAACTGGCGAAAGGCTACGCCGAACTCCGGCGTAGCGGCGAGGGTGCGTTCTTTAGGTTGCCAGCGCACGTCTTCATAGAAGATATAGACTAGGGGGCGTTCCGGGTCGCTCATATCCACATGATCGACTTTGATCGCCAGCAACTCAGCGCGCGTCAGCCCCAGCTTAAGCAGCAGCCAGACCATCAGGTAAGTGCGGAGGTTTTCCGCTTGGGCGGCGGCCAGTAGCTTCTCTTGCTCCTCGGCGAACAAGACCTGCGGCGTTTTGAGCTGGATAAAATCGGGATAGAACTTGTCGCTGGGATCTTCGGTCAGGATCTTCTCGTCTTTGATCAGATAGCGAAACAGCCCGCCAATCGAGGTCAGGCGGCGCTTGCGGGTGGATTTGTTCAGCGCCTGATCGAGGAAACGTCGCACATCGCCGTCGCTGATGGTGCTGATCTTTTTGGGCCCGATAAAATCTTGTAGCAACGACAGGTCATACATATAGGAGGAGATCGTGTTGATCGGGCGCTTTTCTTGTTCGAGGTGGCGTTTATACCACCAGCGCGCCACTTCCAACGACGAGTTGATCGTCAGATTGGGGACTTCGGCCAACGGCCGGATCAGTTCGCCGCGCCCCGTCAACGTAAACAGGGGTGGCTGGACCGGAACTGTTTGCTTGGGTGCATCCGCCATAGCGTCCATTGAGACCTCCTCCTGCCTATTATACGCTAGAGCGGATGCAATTGCAATACATATCCCTCTTCATGTCCCAGCCATATTGAGCGGCACGAAACATCGCGAGTTCCCAGTTGCCCCTCTGCACAAAGGGGCAACTGGGG
>JALYUO010000625.1 GCA_030853735.1 Chloroflexota bacterium | reverse complement strand
GCCGAGGCCGCCGCAGCAGCGGTGTGCGCAGCGGGCGGCGGGGCCGAGACGGCCGGCGCACTGGCCGCCGGGCGCGTTGGGAGGACCAGCGTAGCGGCGGCGGGCGGACGGACCATTTCCTGCAACGGCAATGAACATTGGTCGCAGAAGCGCGAATCCGCCGGATTTTCCGTGCCACAGCGCGGACAGGGCATCGTAGAAGCCACGATAGATACCTCATCTAGGTTGTGTGTGTGTCTGCTAGGGCCAGGCCGCGCCGCCCGCCCCTACGGGTGTTGCAGCGCGCCCCAGGCGATCTTGGCGATCTGCCCACGAGTCGCCCCGTCAATGGGGTGGAACGTGCCGTCACTGTAGCCACTGACGATGCCGTGATGGTACGCCGTCTCCACGAACGGGTAGAAGATGGTGCCCACCGCCACATCGCTGAAGTGCGGCCCGCCGCTCGTGTCCAGCGGCCAACCTTGCGCCACCACCATGATCTTGCTCAACTGGCCGCGCGTCACGTTGGCGCTGGGCCGGAAGGTGCCGTCGCTGTAGCCACTGATGATGCCGCGATTGTACGCCGTTTCGATGAACGAGTAGAACGTGCTGCCCACCGCCACATCGCTGAAATGCGGGCCGCCACTGGTGTTGAGGGTCAGTCCTTCACCCAGCACCACGATCTTGCACAACTGGGCGCGGCTGGTCAAGTTGTAGGGGCGGAAGGTGCCGTCGCTATAGCCGCTGATCGCCGCCACGCAAGCCAACCCCTGCACCGGGATGGCAAAGTAGTCGCCCGCGTGAACATCGCTGTAGCTCACCGTACAGAGTTTGCCCAAGATGTTTTTGCCGCTGCCGATGTCGCCGCCCTCATCGTCCCAGACCACGCGCCCGCCGCCGGTGGCGTGCGGATGGTTGGGGTCGCATTCGCCCGACCCGGAGATGATGTCATCGCCGCCGCCGGAGCGGTCGCCCTCGTGGATCGCTCGGCCCGGACTGCCGCACACCAGTGGGGCTTGGCCTGCGGTCAGCGGTTGGGTCACATAGACGAAGGTGGTGCCGGCAATGTCGGGGTTGATCTGGTTGTCGGCAGAGGCAGTGGCCGCAAAGCCGCTGCCGGTGCTAACATCCTGGCCGGCGACTGCCCAATGACCGTTAGGGTTCTCCTGCCAGACCACCCCAGTGCCGCTCACCGCCGGATTGATATGGTCGCCCGCCCCGCTCGTGACGGTGAACACGCCGGTGGCGGGCGTGCTGAGATTGCTGCCGACGATCTGCCAAGTGGCGGTGGTGGGGTTGTTTAATTTGAGCGTGGTGCTGGGCACGGTGCTCTGCCAAACGGCGAGGCTGCCGTCGAGCGCGGGATTGCCGTTGGTGGTCTGCGCGCTGCTGATGATGCGCGGCTGGTTGGCGGTGATGTCGGTGGTCACGATGTCGAAGCCGCTGCTGCCGGGGCTTTGCCAGACCACCTGATTACCGCTGACCGCCGGGTTGGTCTGGTCGCCCGCGCCGCCGGCAATCAGGAAGGGCGGGCCGGCCACATCGTTGGTGACTTGCGCGCCGTAGATGTCCCAGGTGCCGCTGCTGTTGTCTTGCCAAACGATGAGATTGCCGCTAACGGCGGGCAGGCGCTGGTCGCCCACACCGGCGGTGACGGTGAAAATGAGGCTGGTTTGCAGGTCGCGGGCGCGGATGTCCCAGGTGCCGGCGCTGTTGTCTTCCCAGACCAGCAGATTGCCGTCAATCTGCGGCGCTTGCTGGTCGCCCGGCCCGCCGGCCAATTGCTGCACCACCGGCGGGGTAGGCGTGGGGCTGCCTGCCGTCGCCGTGGCGGTGGGGCCACCTGCCGTCGCCGTGGCGGTGGGGGTCAACGTGCCGGCCCCGCAGGGCGCGGTGAAGCTGAGTTGTTCACCGGGCGTAATCAGGGGGCCGGCGGTATCACACTTGTAGAGCGTGTAGGCGGCCCCGTTCGCGCCCTGCACCCCGACGGTGTTAGCCGAGGTATCGTGGGTGCCCGATCCGTAGATAAGGCGAAAGTTCCCACTGCCTTGCGTCAGCACCACTTCGTAATTCTCGGTCGTGCCGTCTACTTGTAGGTTGGTCCGCCATTCAATATAAAAAGCATTGCCCACCTGCGTGGTGAAGATGCCACAACCGCTACAGACAAAATTGTTGCAGTCGGCCGTACATTGGTCATCCCAGAAGGGGACGATGGTATACGTCGCCACAGCACTAGGCAGGCAGAAATTATTGTAGGTGTTGGTGAAGGTGCCGAAACTCAGCGTACCGTTGGAGCCAACCTGCGCCGTGGTGAAGGTTTGGCCGTAGAGCAGCACCGCGAATGGCAGCGTGATGGTCGTTGCAACATCATCGCCGTGGTTGCCAATGTCGGTCACACCCGCCACCAGCGCGGCGCTGCCGGTCGTCACACTATACACCTGACATGGATTCGGCGTGGTCGTGGCGGCCAGGGTGGGGGTCAGCAGCGGTGCCTTGCCTGGCGCGGGCCAGGCCGCCGGGTGGGCCGCCGCCGGGGGGGCCGTGCGGTCGCCGGAGACCAACGCCAACAGCGCCGCCAGCCCCAGCAGGAGGCCACCGCAGCGCCGGCGTGAGCAGCGGGGGGCGGCAGCATAATTAAAAACAGAGTGGAACTTCAACATGGCGATTCCTCTCCTAGCCAGGGGGGTAAATCATGAAGTCGGATGATAGGGGCGACAACGGAGCGGCCAACAGCGCCATTATAGCACCCTTATGTTAGCTTAACAAGACCCCACAGGGCGGCACCCAGAGGTGCGCTGCATCTTGTGGCGCGCCGGCCGCCCTCTCCCCTAACCCCCCGCTGCCCTGCGGAGGAGAGGGGGAGTCGCTGGGGTGGCAGTCCGCTCACGACGGTGGCACCTAGCGCCGCATACGATACAATCGTCAGATGGGAGGCCGGGGTTACGGGTGGCGACGGCGGCGGCGGGGCAGCGCGATCAAACCCAGCGCCACCAAACCGGCGACCCCACTGATCGCCGCGCCCCAGCGCAGCGAGGCCGGCTGATAGCGGAATTGCACCAGATGCGATCCGGCGGGCACATACACCCCGCGCAAGGCGTGGTCGGCAGTATGGATAGCGGCGGGCCGGCCGTCTACCGTCGCCGTCCAACCGGGGAACGCCTGATCGGCCAGGATCAGCAACCCCGCCGCCGGGCTGGAGCCGGCAATGTCCACGGCTTCGGGATCATAGCGGCGCACTGCTACTGCATCGGCAGTAGCGGGCGGCGAGACAGACGGTAGCGGCTGGTCGGGCGGCAGCGGTGCGTCCAATAGCGCGGTGGTCGCGCCGTCGAAGGCCGGCGACGTGAGCAAAGCCAAGCGGTGGGCGCTGTCTGCCTCCACCGTCGCTTGGTGCGTCAGCCAAGCGCGCGGCAAGACGCGGCGGTTCTCGTACACCGTCACGCCGTCGCCCGCCCAGATCGGCTGGAACCAACGGCCAGCGGCAGCCCCTGCCGGCAGGTCAGTCGGGCGAACCAGTGGATCAGCCGGAGTATTAGGGTCGTAGCTGGATGGCGCGATCAGATAGCGCACGTTGAACAGGTTTAAGAGCGGCGATTGCAGGATGTGATACGGCGTATAACCCACGGCGGGCACTTGCGGATCGATCCGCACGACGGCCTGGTGGTAGGGGCGCGGTAACAGCGCGTCGTAGCCCGCGAAGTTGGCGAGGCCATAGCGCAAATTGGTGTTGGGCATCAGCGTCCAGCCCAGCGCGGCATAACGGAACAGGCCCGGCTGGGCGCGCAGAAAAGCGGTTAGCGGCGTGGCCGGGTAATAGGCTGCGCGATCTATTGTCGGGTTATAGGAGCCGTGAATCTGGCCCAGGTCGGCGGCCAACAGCACGAGCGCGCCGAGCAAGGCGGCCCGGCCCCAGCGCGGCCGGCGCGGCCCCAACACGAGTAGGGCGGCTAGGAGCGCCCCTGTCGGCAGCAAAACGGCGGCGGTGCGCGTCAGGGCGGCGGTCCAGGTCGCGGTCGCTGCGCTGTCTGCCGGCAGCAGGAACACTCCCTGCGCGGTCAGGGCGGGGAAAGCCGGAGCCAATCCGCCCAGGCCCAGCAAGATCGCACCCAACGCCGGCAGCCGCCGGCCCGGCGCGTCAGCCAGGCGGTCCAGCAGTGCCTCCGCCCCCAGCGCCGCCAGCAAAGCCAACGCAAACTGGACCAGCAGCACCAGCCGCCCGCCGGCGGCCAACGGCATCAACGGAATCGTCTGCACCGCCGCCCGGATCAGCGGCCAGCCATAGACCGTGCCCAGCGCCACGAGGGACGCAGCGATCAACAGCCCGGCCAGCGCCCGCGTGTGGCGATCCCGGCGGCAGAGCGCGAATGGAGCCAGCAGCCATGGTAGCAGGCCACAGTACAGGTTGGTCTCATTATAGTTCGACACGGTAGCCCACCAGTTGTGCTGGGCCGGATTGCCGAACAGATCGGGAACAAAGGCCGTCCAGAAGTAGCGGAACGGCAGACCGGGGTCCACCGCCGCCGCACCACTGCGCGAGATCAGCGCCGAACTCTGACTCAGGTATTCCAGAAACGGGCCCAGCTGAATCGCGGCTCCCGCCGTGCCCAGCCCATAAGCCAGTCCCCACAGCCCCAGCCGCCCCGCGATGCGTCCCCACTGACGGGGCGCAGCCTGCCACGCCACGAGCAGCGCAAACAGGCCGGTGCCGAGGGCGATCTGGTAGGCCATCTCCGGCTGCCCGGCCAGCAAGGTCAAGGTGACTAGCGCCGCCACGCCGACCAGGGCGCGCGGCCTGGGCCGCGCCAGCAGCCGCGCCGTGGTCCACCACAGCCAGGGCAGCCAAACAACCACGGCGGTGAGTGGATAGAGCAGCCAGACGGTGACAAACGCGCCGAATGTAAAGGTCACGACCGCCACGGCGGCCGCCAGGGGCCGCACGCGCAGCGTGTCCCGCGCGAGGACGTACATTCCCAGCGCCAGCAGGAACAGCTTGAACCACGCGCGCACGACCAGCAGCGCCGGGTCGGGCCACAGAAAATAGGGCCAGTTGAGCGGGTCGAATACCGCCGACTGCATATTGCCGATAAGCGGTGCCCCCAACATACTGTCGGGCTGCCAGAGCGGCAACGCGCCGGCGTGCAACCGGGCGGCGCCGGCCTGGAACCAGGGTTCAAACATCAACACATCATCCGACAGTAGCCCATTACTCGCCCCGCCCCACCCGGACGGCGCGTGGGCCGCCCAGGGCGCGTAGTCGTACAGCAAGTCGGCGGGCGAGAGGACGCGCCCCGTTAGCAGCGCCGGCCCCAGAAACAGGCTCACCAGCGCGCCCCACAGCAGGATCGCCCAGGCCAGCTCGCGCCGGGTCAGGGGCGAGACAGAGTGGTTGTGCGCGGTCGTGTTCACAGGCTACAGTATACAATACAACCGCCGCGTCGGGATCACGGGCCGGCTTTTGCGCGCCGCCGACCTCACCCCCCAACCCCCTCTCCTGAAGAGAGAGGGGGAGTTTCTCAGCGCAGCGATCTCGTCCCCCGCCCGCCGCTATACCCGTCGTCAACTCCCCCTCTCTCTTCAGGAGAGGGGGTTGGGGGGTGAGGTCGGCGGCTACCCCCCTGCACGCCCATAGAGGCGATGGCTGTGGGCATTGCTCCAGGCGGGCGGCACGTCGGCGGGGGCGGGAGTCGCGTCCCGCGCATCCCAGGCCACGCCCGCGCCCGCCGGCAACGGGTCAGCTTGCACCGCGATCAGATAGCGGCGGTCGGCCAGCAAGGCCAGGTCGTGTGGCTCATCGAGCCGCAGGCATTCGCCGTCAAACACCGCCGTCAGCGTGCGGATCACCATGCGATTCGTGCGATTCATTGCGCTCCTCCTTCGATAATATGCTTGATCGGCAATAGCGCGAAAGTCGCCCTGTGAGCTAAATTGAGCAGCCAAGGAACACTGCTTTCGTGTTCAACAAGACTTCGGCTTGCCCCTTGTTTTGCTTCCACAGGGCGACTTTCGCGCTATTGCCTTGATCGTGGGCCCTACGACGACAACACGGAGACACGGAGATCGTGGTGGGGCAAGCATCGCAGGACGGAGCCAGCCGCCTACAGTTACGCGCCCACCCCGCAAAATCTCCGTGTCTCCGTGCCTCCGTGGTGTCGTCCGTTCCGTTGCGTAGCACCAGGTTCTGCGCTGCGCTCCGCATGACAAGGTTATAGGCTGAATAGCGATACAAAACCCTAAAAATCTCCGTGTCTCCGTGTCTCCGTGTTGTCGTCATTTATGGCCCCGCCGCGCCCACGCTTTGCAGCAGTAACAGGCCCGCACAGCCCAGCACGCCCAGACCGATCAGCAGGCCCAACAGCAGACCACCGCAGCCACTGCCCACCGCCGCCCGGTCACGGCCCAGTTCGGCCACTTCGGTCATTAAGCCATTGACCCGCCCGACCAGTTGCAGCACCACCACGCCGAGCAGCGCACAAGTACCGGCCAGCCCCAACAGCGCCAAACACATCCCCACCTGCAACCCTTGTCCATCGTCCATCCGTCACGCTCCCTTCCGCCCTGTGGACCGGCGGCCCACACTGCTATTAAAGCACGACCGGCTGCCGAAGGGCAGGAGCGGCGGGCCGAACTTTCGGAGACCCGGCCTGCGGAAGATTCGGCGTGCGGCTCGGAACATTGCCTAGCGCCGATCCGCTATAATAGGGCTATGCGTAACGAAACCTTTGGCCGCCTGCTCAAAGCCGGCCTCAGCAGCATTGCCGCCTGTGAGGGCAAAACCGCGCCGATCATCGAAGACGAACTGGGCGACCTGATCGGCGTGACCGCTGCCTCGATCCAACGCTACAAAGCCGGCCATATTCCGCCCGATGCGCGCCCGGTGGCGATCCTGGCCGAAGCGGCGGTGCGGCGCGGGCACCTGGATCGCGCGTGGTTGCAGGCGCTGCTGCACGCTGCCGCCTACCCCGCCCCCGCCGGCCTGATTGATCGCCTCTGCCCCAGCAGCGGCACGGCGCGGCCCGTCCGTGTCTACCAAAACCTGCCCGCACCCACCTATAGCCAGTTCATCTTGCGCCCGCAAGCCATGAGCGATGTGCAGGACGGGCTGCGCCAACGGTCGGCGGTGGCGCTGATCGTGAGCCTGGGTGGCATGGGCAAGACCAGCCTGGCCCGCGAAGTGGCGGCGGGCTGCCTGCTCGACGGCGCGCAGCCGCATTTTGATGCCGTGGTCTGGGTCAGCGATGCCGACCGGCCCGGCACGACCACCCTCAGCAGTGTGCTGGACGAAATCGCCCGCACGCTCGATTATCCCGGCTTCACCGCCTTTGAGCATGAGGAAAAGCGGCGCGAGGTGGAGCAACTGTTGCGGCGCAGCCGCGTGCTGCTGGTAGTGGATAACTTCGAGACGGTGCTGGACGGCGCGTTGCTGGGCTGGCTCCTGCGCTTGCCGGAGCCGAGCAAGGCGCTGATCACCAGCCGCGAATATTCACGCGCTTTCCGCAACAACACCTTCGTGCTGGAACTGCGCGGCATGAGCGATGGCGAGGCCGGCGAACTGATCCGCGCCCGCTTGCGGGTGCTGCGGATGGAGCAACTGGCCGGCGACCCGGCGGCGCTGGCCCCGCTGGTGACGGCGACGGGTGGCAACCCGAAGGCGATGGAGATCGCGTTGGGCTGCCTCAAGTATGAACACCGCCCCTTCGCCGCTGTGATTGACGACCTCTATGCGGCGCGTGGCGAACTGGTGGATGACCTGTTCAGCCGCTCGTGGGGGCTGCTCGATGAGGCGGCGCGGCGGGTGTTGCTGGCGATGCCCCTGTTCCCCAACAGCGCCGGTCCCGCCGCCCTGGCCGCCGTCAGCGCGGTGAGCGCGTTTGCCTTCGACCGCGCGGTAGAACGGCTGACCGACCTAGCCCTGCTCGATGTGCAGCCAACCGACCTGCACAGCCCGCCCCGCTACACGCTGCACCCGTTGGTGCGCGCGTTCGCCGGTGCCCGCTTGGCCGAACAGACAGAGGCCGCCGCGTTGCGCGACCGCTGGGTGCGCTGGTATCGCGATCTGGTCGCTCCGGTCGGCTACTGCTGGGCCGATCCCAGCCGCCTCGAACGGCTCGACCCAGAGCGCGAGACGATCCAGACACTGCTGCATTGGTGCGCCGCGCAAGGGCGGCACGAGGATGTGATCGCGTTGGTGGATGGGGTGGGCTACTACTATTACATCCGCGGCCTCTGGCGCGATGAGGCACCGCCCAACCTGCTGGCGGCCCAAGCGGCCCGGCAACTAGGCAACGCGGTAAAAGAAGTGGAGGCGCTGGCCTTCCATATCCACACCCTCAGCGCACAAGGCAATATCGCGGCGATGGAGGAGTTTTTGCCGCGAATGCGCGAACTGGCCGCTGCCACGGCGCTGCCCGACGAGGTAGCCTTCAACGTGCAGCACGCGCTGGCCCTCTACGCCATGACCCGCCACGATGTGGATGCGGCGCAAGCAGCGTGGCTGCGGAGCCTGCCCCAGGCCGAGGGCGGCGCGGCGCTCTACTTCATCATCCAACGGCAATGGGTCGCCACCTGCCTCTATGCAAAGGGCGCGTGGGTGCAGGCCCAGCACCTGTTGCGCGAATGCCTGCGCGATGCCGAGCGCATCAACAGCCAACGCTGTGTCAGTTTCTGCAAAATCCGCCTCGCCGCCATTGACCTCGACCTGGGCGAACTGGAGGCCGCCGCCGCGCTGCTGGCCGACACGCGGGTGACGGTCTACCGCTATCAGGACCGTGAGCATATCGCCGAGATCCAGGAACTGACCGCCCGCCTGCACCAATTGCGCGGCGACGCACCCGCCGCCCACGCTGCCCTGACGGAAGCCGCCGACCTGTTCGAGCGCCTGGGGATGCGCCCGCAACTAGCCCGCGCCCGCGCCGACTTGGCCCAGTTAGCTGCGCCGGTGGCGGTGGGAGCCTAAGCCGGGTTGATCCACGAAGAAGACAGGTAGAGGCGGATTACAGCAGTTGAAGAGGTGTGTCTATGAATATTTTAGATTACCAGGAAACTGAGGAACATGGACTATCCTTCCAACTTCTGGTTGATGGGCACCTACTAGGCACCGTGCTTGGCGCTAGGCATACAGCCATACCGCATTGGCTGATTAAGGATGACCTACCGCGCTTACCGACTTATAACGAAAATTACGCACCTGACATTCGTATTACGACAGTAGCGGCGTGCTGTGGAGAGTACGGTTGTGGGCATACACATTGCCGGGTAATTGATGAGGGCGACATAGTGTTGATGTGTGATTTCTATGTCTGGGATAGCACAGAGGGTGCGAACAAGATATTCCGCTTTTCGGGGGACAATTACGATTCCGTGATAGCCGCCCTTGTCCGCCGAGTTCGGCAATTTCGTTGATCACAACATCGGGTGTGCGATTGCCTTCAGCGAGATCCAGAGTATGAATAGCGTTGTGTCCCGCCTGCTGTAAAAGGGCCGCCAGACGACGAGGTAATTGGGCATCTACCAAAAAGTTCACGCGCTGATCGAGTCCAAACGCTTCACGCGGCTCAATTCAGCAGCGAAGCTCAGTACCGCCAAAATATCGTCGCGCTCCAAATCCTCGTAGTCGCTGAGGATGTCTTCTATGGTCATGCCCGCGCTGAGGAGGTCAAGAATGGACTCCACGGGGTAGCGCAAGCCGCGAATAGACGGCTTACCGTGGCAGATGGCGGGGTCGAGCGTAATACGTGTCAGTAGTGGATCCATAAACAGAGTATACTCCCGAGCGCGCTGGCGCGTCAATCTGGTCACGCGCACAGCACCAAGCCCCCAAAGGAAACCAGTTGCATCCGCGTGGTGCCTGCCGCTATAATACCGCCATGCAACTCTACCTGTTCAGTGGCGGCGGCGCGGCGATCCTGTCGACGATGGCCCAGCGGTGCGCGGCGGCGGTCGCCGGTGTGACTCAACCGGTGATTGCCTATATTCCCGCCGCCAGTGTGCAGCCGCCTGCCTATTGGCTCGATCTGTGGACGGCGGCGTTCGCGGCGGTGGGGTCGTTGCGCCTGATTGACTTGGATACGAGCGATGCGACGGGGTTCGCCGCCGATCTGGCGGGCTGTGCGGCGGTGCTGGTGCCGGGCGGCAACACCTATCTGCCGGCGCGACGGATGCACCGCCTGCCGCAGACCATCCCTACGCTGGTTGCGGCGGTGCGCGGCGGGCTGCCGCTGATCACGCGCAGCGCGGGCACGGTGTTTAGCGGACCGAATATGCTGACCACCAACGACTGGAACGTATTCGGCACCACGCAGTTCAGCGGTCTGGGCCTCAGCCCCTACAACTTCAACGTCCACTTCACCCTGCCGCCCCCCGACGAAGCCGAGTCGCGCGACTTCCGCATCCGTGAGTATGTGGCCGTCAACGGCAACCCGGTGTTGGCGCTCGAAGAACGCTGCAATCTGGCCTGGACGGACGGTGAGGTGCAGGTGCATGACGGCAGGGCTTGGCGTTACACCCCCGACGGCGACCGGCAACTCCTACCACCCGGCAGCCGTTTCACCGTATAACGCCGCCTACGCCCCGGCGTAAATCCTGGTATAATAGGCCCATGATACGCCTCTCCCGCCTATTCTTGCTTGCCGGTGCCCTGCTGGGACTGCTGCCGGCGGCGTGCGACAGCGCCGGTCCCACACCGTCTTTGGTTCCCGCCACTGCGCCGCAAGCGGTCGCCACAGCGACCAGCCCGCCAACCGGCCCCACCGCTACCAGCGAGGAGTTGCCCATGAGCGGGAATATCTTGGACCTAGCCCCACCACCCGACGGCATCCATCTGGCCTACGGCAGCGACCCGCAGCAATTCGGCGAGTTGCGCCTGCCCACCGGGGCCGCGCCGCACCCCGTCGTGATCGTCATTCACGGCGGCTACTGGCGCGCTGCCTACGATCTCAAACACATCGGCCACCTGTGCGTGGCGCTGACTAGCGCGGGTGTCGCCACCTGGAGCCTGGAGTATCGCCGCCTCGGCCAACCCGGCGGCGGCTGGCCGGGCACGTTCACGGACGTGGCGGCGGGCATTGACTACCTGCGGACGGTGGCCCCGCAATATGGCCTGGATCTGACGCGGGTGGTGGTGATCGGCCATTCGGCGGGCGGGCAGTTGGCACTGTGGGCGGGGGGGCGCACGCGCATCCCCGTAGGCGATCCGCTCTACACGGCCCAGCCGTTGCCGTTGCGCGGCGTGGTGGGCTTGGCGGCGGTGGCCGATCTGCGCCGGGGCTGGGAACTGGGCCTGAGCAACGGCGTGGTAGGCGATCTGCTGGGCGGCAGCCCCACCGAGGTGCCCGCCCGCTACGCCGCCGCGTCGCCGCGCGATTTGCTGCCGCTGGGCCTACCGCAACGCCTGATCCACGGCACCGCCGACAACGTGGTGCCTTTCACCATCAGCGAAAGTTACACGCAGGCCGCGCAAGCCGCCGGCGACGATGCCCGCCTACTACCCCTCGCCGACCTGGGCCACTTCGAGCTGATCGACCCCCGCTCCGCCGCCTGGCCTCCCGTGCGCGACACCGTGCTGGCGCTGCTCAAGTAGCCGAGGGCGGAGCCGGATTCAGCGTGAGTGAGCGGAGGAATGTTGCGCCATAGGGCTGCTTTGCGGAAGCAGCCCACCCGCAGTGCCGGCGCACAGGTCAGGGCGTAGTGCGCCCCGTCGTCTGTTGCACGGCCGTTTTAGTGGCCTCGCTTGCCACCATCATGCGGCCCACGGTGCCGAGCGAGGTGAGGCGGCGGTCTATGTGGTTATAAGCCGTGCCGCCGCCCAGCTCTTCCCACGCCAACTGACGGACCAACTCAAGCGCCAAGTCAATACTGGCAACCGTCTGTTCATCGGTTAGCCCACTGGCGCGGCTGGACTCGACCATACGCACAAAATAGGGCCGGCTGCGGGTGGCCGACGATTCGCGCAACCAACCGAGCATATTATCCAGCCCGGCATCCACCACCGCCCGCACGGTGGCGGCGGTCGTCGGGCTGCTCGGTAAACCCTGCGCCTGGATGCGCGCCATGTGCGCGGCGACGATGCGATCCAACAGCACGGCCCGTTTGCGGGTGACGAGGCCGATGAGTGCATCTTGCGGTTCTGCTTGCATCCCTGATTACTCCCCCTGGTGCCGGGGCGCAGATCGCCCCGCTGTTCCTCCATAGGCATTATAGCACAGCCGAGGCCGTCCGGCTAGATATACGGGCGGTCGCGGACTTTGGTTGCGACGGATCGGGGTGCAATCGGTTCAGGAGCTATTCATTGTCGTAGTGGTGATCTGAAGTTTTGTTTTATGAGGAGTGGAGCACCCCTAGGTGCGGAACGGTGGGCGCAATTGCCGCCT
>JALYUO010000543.1 GCA_030853735.1 Chloroflexota bacterium | reverse complement strand
CTCCTGCCGCCGGCGGCGCTGGCCCGCCGGCCCGCGCCAGGGCTAGGCGTGGTCGGTTGCACGGCGGTCTGGACCCTTGTGGTGTATGGCGGCATCGCACTGACCATCGGCATGGATTGGGATCGCTATTACTTGCCGATTATGGGTCTCGCCGCGTTCTGGGTGGGGTGTGGCCTCGCCTGGCTTTGGATGCAAATCGGCAGACACAGCGCCCCGCCTTCTAACAGCACCAACCTCTAGCAACCCCGCAAATCCGCGCTCGTTGTTAAAGATAGAGCCGGTTAAAAGTCCGCGACCGCGCTCCTTGTGTTGTAGTCGGCAGCCGTAACTTAACGACCGGCGTGACTGGAGTGATGTTGGGTGGCGCTGGGTCGCCGGCCGCCAGTCGGGGTATCACTACCAACCGCAGATTGTTTATACAATAGCGGAGGGGCCAAGCGCAGGTTCGTGCGTCACCTGTACAACGATCAAGGTAATGTCATCGGGGTGCGGATCGTCGGTGGCCCAGGCGGTGACCGCCGCCAAAACGGAGTCTAAGGTGTCGGTAGCAGGCCGATCCGTGGTGACCAACCCGATCAGCAAACTGCTAAGGCGGTCGAAGCCAAATGGTTCGCCACTAGGATTGGTCGCCTCAACTAGGCCATCACTATAGCATACCAGCAGATCGCCGGGCAGCAACAGCACTGTTAGCGACTCATAGACCAAGTTAGCTACCAAACCGAGCGGCAAACGCGGGCCAGGTGTTTCCAGGAACTGGCAGGTCGGCGTACCGTCGGCCCCCGTGCGGACGAGCGCGGGATACACCTGCCCCGCATTGGCAAGCTGAAGCCGGCGGGCCACCGGATCGAGGGTCGCGCAGGCCACAGCCACAAACTGGTGGGCGACCAAATCGGGCACCAGCAGGTGGTTGGTCTCGGTGAGCGCCGCTGCCGGATCGCCGGTGCGGGTCAGCGCCGCGCGCAAGGGGTTGCGACTGAGCGCGACCAGCAGCGCCGCCGGTACGCTTTTACCACAGGCATCGGTGACAACTAGGTGTAACTGGCCCTGACCGTCCAGCAGTAGGTCATAGCTATCGCCACTCGTTTCGCGGGCCGGGCGGCAGGCGGCGGCCAGATCAAAGCCGGCCAGCAGTGGCACTTGGCGCGGCAAAAGGCGCTGCTGGATTGTGCGGGCGATGTCTAACTCGCTTTGCAGGCGCTCCTGGGCCGCGAGGGTGGTGCGGGCCACCCCCAGCGATTGGACCATACCGTTGAAGGAGCGTGACAGGAAGCCGATCTCATCTTCCACACGCACCGGCACCACCACGTCTAACTGGCCGGCGTTGACTTGGCGCACGCCAGTCAGCAAGGCATCCAACGGGCGTACCAAGCTGATGCCGAAGAAGAGCGGAAAGCTGATCAGAATCACCGCTGTCGCGCCCAGCATCAACCCGGCGAGTTGGCGGCCCACACTGTCCAGCACCTGCCGGTACTCGCTATAGGAGTAGCCGATTTCATACGTCTGGCCGGCGGTCGTGAGCCGATAGGCGGTGTATTGCCGACCCACCGGCGCGTAGGCTCCGTGATAGAAACGTGGCCCCACCGCCACCGTGTCCTGCGCCAGCAACGGGACGATCTGTAATCCCGGCTCACGCAGCAGTAGGACCGTGGAGCTGCCGGCAGGGGGCAGGGCCGCAATATAGACCACACGCGCCGGCACCATCGCTATTTCGCCGTGTGCCAGCAGGCTACCGACCTGCGCTACCTCCGCCTGATGCTCCCGGTCATACCCGCGCTCGGCCTCGGCCAGGGTCACATCTGCTACCAGGCCCACCACCACCAAGATCGTGACCAGCGAGACTCCGACGATCTTGATGCGGAAGCTGGACGGCTCCGGGGCATTGTTGACATACGTCAGCGCAAAGCCAAGAAACGTCACCAAATAGGCACTGGTGAAGGCCGCCGACGGCACGACCCCCGCAGTAGACAACGTATCTAGCACCGAGACCAAGACCGAGGCAACCAGCAACAAGGCAAAGGCGCGACTCGCTTGTGCGTCCGGGGTGGTTGGTCGCCAGAGCCGCTGCCAACGAGGACTAGCGGCCTGCCCCAGCGTGTGCGTCTTACGCACCAACACCACCAGTGCCCAAATGTAGCCGATAGGCAACACCAGTGGGTAGAGCGTGTTCCCCAAACCGAGGTCTAGCGGCGACCAGACATAGCGGCGGAACTCATACCAATAGCCCCCGTCAGTAGCCGGCGCACTCAGGAGTATAAGGAGGCCGATCACAACGGCGATCACGCTCGTCACAATGAGCACCAGCCGGGCTTCGCACGGATAGGGATTACGTGGAAAGCTGTAAGCAAACGCCAGGAGGGCCGTGGTGCCGGCTAGTCCAGCCAGTGGTGCTACTTGCCAATTGCCGATAAAGGTCCAGACGGGTGTGCTGTAGGTGGCGCGTGATAGCACAATCGCGATAAACGCGACGGCCAAGCTGGTGAGCCAACCCGCCAGCAACGCAGTCGCCCGTAATCGGCCGCGCCCAGCTAGCAGGTAGGCCGCCAGTAACACATTCAGAATCAGGATCGGCAGATTCCTGACAGCCGATGGCGAGAGGAGTAGCCCGTCCATAGGTGAGATTACGGCTTTCTACTAGATTTTCCGGCCTCCTAAGCGCACACCGGCCGCAAGTAACGAGAGATGCCCTATGCTGCATCATACCCGCAGATCCCGTTCCGCGCAAGTAGCGTCGCACCCAGACGATATAACGGATAACTAACATTATCCGTTATATAATGCGAGGTGTCGCGTTTGCCCCGAATGGGCAGATCCTTGTGTCAGGGGCGAATGACAAGACCGTGCGGCTGTGGCGGGTGTCAGACGGCAGCCAATTGCAGACGCTCATCGGGCATACCGATTGGGTGCGAAGTGTCGCGTTCGCCCCAGGTAAGCAGATCCTTGCGTCGGGGTCTGATGATCGGACCGTGCGACTGTGGCGGGTGTCAGACGGCACTCTCTGGCACCGGCTGGGGAAGCCTCGAAGTTAAAAGTTGCCATGCGTCCGACGCAAAAAGGCACGAAGAACTTCAAGAGAATCCTTCGCGCCTTTCGCGTCTTTGCGGTGAAACCGCCGGTTAGCGGCGGGGCAGTGGGATGACTCCGCCGTGGCTTGGGGCGGGGGCGGTGCCGGCGTGGCTGCCCGCCACCCGCTGTGGTCCGTCGGGAGCCGGTGCTATGGGGCGGTCCCCGCGCTTGCCCCACCCGCACGCAGCGTGGCAGGATTCCTGCTACCAAGCAGCAACACGCGCTACGGCGGGCGCTCCGGCATTGTGCCTCTGGTAGCCCAACCGCAGCCCCTGCGCGGACGAGCCGGCTCGCAGAACCCATCCGTGCCCGCCGTTGCCCGCTTGGAGGGATTCCCATGACCGCTCCTATCAGCCCCGTCGCCGCCTTCCCAACACCCGCGCACCAGCTACAACTGCCCGCCAGCAGTTTTATCGGGCGTGAAGCCGACCTGGCCCAGGCGCAGCACTTGCTGACCACGACCCGCTTGCTGACCCTCACCGGACCGCCGGGCATCGGCAAGAGCCGGCTGGCTCTCCACCTGGCCGTGGCGGTGGCGGCGGCTTTCCCCGGTGGCCTCTGGTTGGTCGAGCTATCCACCGTGAACGATCCCCGGCTCGTGCCCCAGCAAGTAGCCGCCGTCCTGGGCGTGCGCGAAGGGGCGGCGCCGGCTGCTGCCGCCGCCGCCGGCGATCCGCTGCTCGCGGCCCTGCTCGCCTTCCTCGCGGCCCAACCGGTGCTGCTGGTGCTCGATAACTGCGAACATCTGTTGGCCGCCTGCGCCCAGTTCGCGGAGACGGTGCTGGCCGCCTGCCCCCAGGTCCGGCTCCTCACGACCAGCCGCCAGGGCTTGGGCAGTCCCGCCGAAACCATCTTGCGCCTCGCCCCACTCGACCTGCCGCCGGCTGCGGCAGACGCAACCCCGGCCCGCACCGCAGAAGGTGAGCCGGACCTCAGTGCCGCCGCCCGCCTGTTTATTGACCGCACCCGTGCCGTCCATCCCTCCTTCGCCCTGACCCCCGCCACCCTCGCTGCCGTCAATCAGATCTGCCGCCGGCTCGACGGCATCCCGCTCGCTCTCGAACTGGCGGCCGCGCACGTTCCGGGCGGGCCGCTCGACAGCTTGGCGGATCGCCTTGATACGCACTTCGGCCCCCTGAGCAGCCGGGCGGGCCGGGCGGCCCCACCCCGCCATCAGACCCTCCAAGCGACCTTCGATTGGAGTTATGACCTCTTGCCGGTGGCCGAGCGGGTGGTGTTGCGGCGGTTGGCCGTGTTGGGCGGCCAGTGGACCGGGGAGACGGCGGTCGCGGTCTGTAGCGGCGAGGGATTGACCGACGCGGCGGTTCAGGCCGGCGTGGCCCAGTTGGTGGATAAATCGCTGGTGCTGGAGGACCACACCGCCGATCCCCCAACCTACCACTGGTTAGCCACGCTACGCCAGTATGCGGCGGAGAAGCTGCGCGCCGCCGGCGAGCTGACCTGGACGCGCGACCGCCACCTAGCCGTCTTCTTGGAACTCGCCGAAGCCGCCGCGCCGCACCTACAAGGGGCCGCGCAAACGACCTGGCTGGCGCGGTTGGAAGCGGATCATGCGAATTTGCGGCTGGCGCTGGAATGGGCGCTCGCCGAGGAAGATGCACCCACCGCGCTCCGCCTCAGTGGGGCGTTGTGGCGCTTCTGGTATGCCCATAGCCACCTAAGCGAAGGCCGGCGCTGGCTGGAAGCGGCGCTGCACGCCGGCGATGCCCCGGCCCCCTTGCGCGCCCACGCCTTGATCGGGGCCGGGGTGCTGGCCTATATGCAGGGAGCGACCACGCGGGCCGTGGCCCGCATCGAAGAGAGCTTGCGCCTGACGCGCGCCGGCGGCGATCCCACGGCGCTGGCCGACACCTTGAACAGCCTAGCGGCGGTGGTGCAGGCGCAGGGCGATTACGAGCGGGCCGGCGCGTTGCTGGAAGAGAGCCTGGCGCTCAAGCGCGGGCTGGGGGATCACTGGGGCACGGCGGCCTCGCTGGGTAATCTGGGGCTGCTGGCCCAGGCGCAGGCGGACTACCCACGGGCGCGGGGGCTCTTGCAGGAGAGCCTGGCCCTGTTCCGCAACGAAGAGGATACGCTGGGGGTGGCAAACACCCTCAGTAACCTGGGGGCGGTAGCCCTGGCGCAAGGCGACGCGGCGCAAGCGCGACAGTTGGGGCAGGAAGCGCTGGGTCTGTGGCAGGAATTGGGCGATAAAGCGGGGCTGGCCCAGACGCTGGCCCAATTAGCGGAAGCGGCGGCGGCGACGGGGCAGGCCGTACACGCGGCGCAGTTGTGGGGCGCGGTGGCAAGTCTGTGTGCGGCGATTGGCGCGCCGCTCCCCGCGCGCTATGAGGCGGCGGTGGCCGCAGCGCAGGCCCAGTTGCCGGCGGGGGCGTTTACCGCCGCCTGGGCGGTCGGCCAAGCACGGACCCTGGAGGAGACCCTGGCGGCTGCGCCGGCGGCCGGGAACGCCGAGGCGTAGGCAGCGCCTGCCTCCGTCGCCGGCGCACGGCTCCCACCCACCACCATTGGAGCGGGGCGATTGGGACGGGGCGACTAGAACGCGCCGCGACCGCTACGAAGCCCGCCTACGCGGGCTGGAGCCGGCGCAACAGATCGGCGCGCGGAGCTCTGGTCCGTCCTGGCTCCAGCCCGCGTAGGCGGGCTTCGTAGCGGTCGCGGCGCGTTCTAGTCGCCCGTGCTCAGTTAGCTGCAATGGCCCTGGTGCGCCTATTCCGGCACGGTGGCCGGTTGGGTGCCTGGTCGTCTACGGTTGAGTCCGCCAAGCGGCTACCCGTGGGCCACGAGTACGGCGCAGCACCAGGCACGCCTCCAGCCCACCACTTACCTTTACAGCCCACAGACTGAGCCGTTACGCCGGCCGCGTGATCTACCGGCGACTGGTATATGCACAGATGTCGCCACTCTGGCGGTCCGTTATTGGGGATGACCGTTCAATTAGGAGTACGAGAGGTAGGAGTACGAGAGGAGTACGAGGATGATTGAGAATCGCGGCAATTGGGCCGCTAATTACACCTACAGAGCTGCCCACCGCCATTATCCCCAAACGATTGAGCAAATCCAAGAACTGGTAAGCCGCAGTAGCAAGCTGAAGGCGCTTGGCTCCCGCCACTCCTTCAATGACATCGCGGACACGCCAGGGGATCAGATCGCCCTCGATCATTTCGATCAGGTGCTGGCGTTGGACCGGGAGCACCACACAGTAACCGTTGAGGCCGGTATCCGCTATGGGCAGCTCGCCCGGCAACTGCATGGCGCAGGCTACGCGCTGCCTAACCTGGCCTCGCTGCCGCATATTTCGGTTGCCGGAGCCTGTGCGACGGCGACGCACGGCTCCGGCGACGGCCAGGGCAATCTGGCGACGGCCGTCGCGGCGCTGGAACTGGTCACGGCCGACGGCGCGCTCGTCGTGCTCTCCCGCGACCGGCACGGCGATCAATTTCCCGGCGCGGTCGTGGCGCTTGGCGGACTCGGTGTGGTCACGAAACTGACGCTCAACTTGGTGCCGACGTTTGCTATGCGCCAGGATGTGTACGAAAACCTGCCGCTCGCGCAACTTGCCGATCACTTCGAGGAGATCGTAGCCGGTGCCTACAGCGTCAGTCTCCTGACCGACTGGCAAAATGAGCGGGTGAACTTGGTCTGGTTGAAGCGCCGCGTCGTGGCCGGCGCGCCGTTGCCGTTGGCAGCCGAGTTGTTCGGCGCAACCCTAGCGCCAACCCATCGCCACCCCATCGTCAGCCTCTCTGCGGCCGCCTGCACGGAACAGATGGGCATCGTGGGCCCCTGGTATGAACGCTTGCCACACTTTCGCATGGATTTCACGCCGAGCAGTGGCGAGGAGTTGCAAACGGAGTATCTGGTGCCGCGCCGGCACGCCCTCGCGGCCTTCCGGGCCATTGATCGGGTGCGGCACCAGATCGCCCCGCTGCTCCAGATCTCCGAGGTGCGGACCATCGCGGCTGACGATCTGTGGATGAGTCCCTGTTACCAACAGTCTTGTGTCGCCATCCACTTCACCTGGAAAAAGGACTGGGCGGCAGTCCGGCAACTGCTGCCGCTGATCGAAGAACAACTGGCCCCGCTCAATGCCGTGCCGCATTGGGGCAAGCTGTTTACGATGCCCGCCGCACGCGTGCAAGCGCGCTACCCAAAGTTGCCGGACTTTCAACGCTTGCTGCGCGCTTACGATCCGCAGGGCAAATTCCGCAATGCGTTCCTAGACACATACATCTTCGGCACTCCCTGATCCTCTAGGGTCGGCTACGCCGGGAATACAGCAGCCGGCGACCGATCCGGTGGGAAGGCCGCGCCGGGCCGTGGCGCGACAAGGGGCCGGCAGCTGTGCAGCTCCTGAGGGTGCGGCCCATGGCTGCGTAGTTCCGCGCACCGTCAGGACTTTGCAACGGCCCTGTCCAATGCGCGGGTACGGCGCATCTTTTTGCGTGGCCGACCGCCCCCCACACTCCACGCGATAACCGCCCAGCGACTCCCCCGTGCCCTTTAGGAGATGGGGTTGGGGATCCTGACCGCCCCCATCACAGGTGCCGCGCCAAGCAGCGCCGGGTGGCACCGCCGCCTACCGGCACGCACGCTGCCGCGTTACGACAGCACAGACCGAACAATTACCAGGAGTCGTCCTCCTCCCGCAGCACGGCGGGATCGGATTCTGCGCTGCCCATCACAGGACTCCTAACCATGAATAGCTCTTGGGCTGCGCTACCCCCAGCTTTGGGGTGTTCTCTAGTGGGTACAAGGCTGCGTTCATCAACCTATTGGTGAAATTTCACCTGTTTAATAAACAACATAAAAAACTATTGACACGTTTTCTACTAAGAAGGTATCGGGGGCATCATTAATCGAATCTTTAACTAAGTTCCACAAGGCACGGGGTAGAAAACAGCCTTGTTGGAGGAAATCGGAGATCACATCGTGGCTGACATGATCTAGATGGTCAGCGAGATTAGTACAGGTGTAGTTCAACGGAGTACTGAGAAGATACTCCACTTACTGGGTCTTAGTGATCATAGACGTATACTATCACAGAACGGGATGGGATAGCCAATCCCGCCTCGTTCTGTTACCCAAGTGAAAGTCCTAACGGGATAGGTCAGGCCGACAAAGCCGCACAGCCCGGCAGCCAGTGCCTGCGGCGTAACACCGTAGGCGTAGATCAGCAGGTCGGTCAGTTCAGCATAGGCGACTTCCACGCCTACCCGCCCTCCGGCAGAGAGAGTGCCCGCCGATACACGCCCAGCATCGCGTCGGCCACGCGGTCGGTGCGGAAGCCGGCAGCGGCCTGGCG
>JALYUO010000541.1 GCA_030853735.1 Chloroflexota bacterium | reverse complement strand
GCGAAGGCGATGTCTCGCGGCGCGGGTGGGCGACCGACCGGCCACGAATGGGGCCACGAATACGCGAATGGGAGGGGACATGGGCAGAACGTGCTAGGCCGGAGCCAGCCCTGGTCCGCCCGGCCGCGGCGGGGCGTGCAGGGATCGCCGGCCCCATTCGTGTATTCGTGGCCCCATTCGTGGCCGGTCGGTCGCCCACCCGCGCCGCGAGACATCGCCTCCTACAATCCGTGGGTCGGCGCGACTGCGCTAGGCTAAGTAGTTACTCACGTTTCACGTTTCACGTTTTACGGTTCGCGCTTATCCCAGGATGGACCCATGACCCCCAACTCTGCGCCGCCTCTCACCCGCATCGCCGCCGTGTTCGACGTGGACCGCACGCTCTTGCCGGTCACGACCACTGAGCGGCTGTTTATCCGCTACCTGTTTGCCCGGCGCGTGCTGGGGCCAACGACGCTCCTCCGCACCGCGCTTTATCTGGCGGTCCATGCCCCACGGGTGGGCGCGCTGGAAGCGATGCGCCGCCGCCGCGTCTATCTCGCCGAGCAGGAGGTGGCGCGCATCAAGCCGTTGGCGGCGCGCTGCTATGCTGAGGTGATCGGCCCGCTGATCCCCGCCGCCGCCCGCGCCGCCGTCACCGACCACCGCGCGCAAGGCCATCTCACCGTGCTGCTATCAGGGTCACTCGACTTCTTGCTGGAGCCGTTGCAAGCCGACCTGGGGGCCGATTTCCTGATCGCCACGCACATGGAAGAGCAGGCGGGCCGCTTCACCGGGCGCATCGCCGGCCTTTGGCCCTACGGCCCGACCAAAGCCTTGCTGACCCGCCAGTTCGCCGAAGCGCACGGCGTAGACTTCGCCGCCAGCTATGCCTATGCCGACCACCACAGCGACGAGGAGGTGCTGGCCCTGGTCGGCCACCCCGTCGTCATCAGCCCCCAAGCCAAAATGCAAGCCATCGCCGCCCGCCGCGGCTGGCCCACGCGCAAGTTTTGAGTGTTGAGTGTTGAGTGTTGAGTGTTGAGTGTTGAGTTGCTGCGGTTTATCACACCGCGAAGGCGCGAAGAACACGAAGAATCTTTGCGTCCTTTGCGTCTTTGCGGTGAAAATTGAGGTTGTGATGAAACAACATTGGGGGAAAATCGTCGCACTCTTAGCCATTGGGCTGCTAATCAGGCGGGCACAGCGGCCCGTGCGGCGGGTGGCCCATCGCGGCGGGGCGGCGGATGCCCCGGAGAACACCCTGGCCGCCTTTCGCGGGGCCGGCGCGGCGGGCATCGGCACCTGGGAGCTAGATGTGCAATTGACGACCGACGGCGCGCTGGCCGTCTTCCACGATGAGACGCTGGACCGCACGACTGACGGCAGCGGGCCACTGGCCGGTCATTCGCTGGCCGAGTTGCAGGCGTTGGACGCGGGCGCGTGGTTCGGGCCGGGCTGGGTGGGCGAACGCATTCCCACCCTCGAAGCAGTGATCACGCTGGCGCGGGGCCAGGCGGGTGGGGGGGCACAACTGCTGATCGAAATCAAAAGCCCCCATCTCTACCCCGGCATCGAGCGCCGGCTGCTAGACGTGCTGGCGGCGGAAGCCTATGCCGACCGCGTGCTGATCATGTCGTTCGATGGCGACTCGCTGGCCCGCGTGCGTGCGCTGGACCCTAGCCTGCCGCTCTGCCACCTGACCGGCGCGGAGTTGCGCTTCCCCCGCCACCCCGCCGCCGCTGCCGAGGTGCTGGGACCGCCCTGGCCGATCCTCGCGCTCAACCCGCTGATTATCCTGGCCGCGCACCGCGCCGGGCGACAGGTCTACACATGGACGGTCAACAGTCGCCTCGCCGCTACCTGGCTGCGCGTCTGCGGCATAGACGGCATCATCAGCGACCGGCTGGATCTGCTGCGCGCCGTGCGTGAGGCGTGAAACGTAAAACGTGAAGCGTAAAACGTGAAGCGTGAGGCGTGAGAGACGATAGCGTTTAGGACCAATGCGCCTGACCGCGCACAGTCGGGGGACACAGCCCCCTCCTACGCTGCACAGTCGGGGGACACAGCCCCCTCCTACGCGCCTGCCCTTTGCCCATCGTCCGCTCCCCCTCGGCCCCGCAGGGGAGAGGGGGTTGGGGGGGTGAGGGGCGGCGCACCACAGCAGGACGCGCCTGACCGCGCACGGTCGGAGGGCACTCCTACGCGCTGCAACCGTCACCGGTCTCCTGATACCTGATACCTGATGCCTGATACCTCCTTTACACAGATAAAGCTGTGCAAATTGACAGAAGGCGGCAAGGTCGGGTATAATGATGGGTGGATACGCGAACAGTCCGGTAACGGACTTCGGAAAGGAGCGCGACAGATGGTGAGTGAATCAATGGTGCGGACCCCGGTGGCCCATAGTCCGCGCCTGACCCTGTTGCGGCTCTTGCAAAAGCGCGGCCAAGCCTCGATCAAAGAGCTGGAAGTGGCGATTGGCGTGACCGCGACGGCAGTGCGCGAGCAGTTGAGCCATCTGGTCGCCGAGGGCGTGGTAGACGCGGTGCGCGTGCGCGGCGACATTGGCCGGCCCTTCTACGTCTACCGGCTGACCGATAAGGCGCAAGACCTGTTCCCCAAGGACTACGGCACCCTGGCGCGTCTGCTGCTCGAAGAGACGCTGGACCTGCTGGGGCCGGAGGTCTACGCACAATTGCTCGAACGGGTCGGCGGGCGGCTGGCGCAGGACTATGCCGGGGCCATCGAGGGCCAGGTCATGGAAGAGAAGCTGTATGCGCTGTCCGCCTTACTGGGGAAAAAAGGCTTCGAGAGCGAAGTGACGCGCACCGCCGACGGCTTTGTGCTGCACGCCGCGACCTGCCCCTTCTTCTCGGTGATCAAAGATCACAGCGAAATCTGCGGCATGGAGCAGCGCATGATGGCCGACCTGCTGCAAGCGGACGTGCAACTCGGCCCCTGCATCCGCGAGGGCCATGCGGGGTGCCAATTCCAGGTGCGCGACCGACCTAACCCCCCAACCCCCTTCCCTACGAAGGAAGGGGGAGATGCGCCTATTTTACAATCTCTCCTCCCTTCGTAGGGGAGGGGGTTGGGGGAGAGGTCGTCGCTCTCCTCTCCTCCCTTCGTAGGGGAGGGGTCGAACACGGAACAATTTAATCTGGGTTGTTGTGAAAGGATTTGAGACACGATTATGACGATGCAAACAATGGATGAGACACAAACGCAAAGCGCGCCGACGGCCGATGAATTGGTGGTGACCGATTTGCACGTTGCGGTCGAAGGCAAAGAGATTCTCAAAGGGCTGAACCTGACCATCCGCAAAGGTGAGGTCCACGCGATTATGGGGCCGAACGGGTCGGGCAAGTCCACGCTGGTCAATGCTCTGATGGGCCACCCGCGTTATGAAGTGACCGCCGGCACCGCGATGTTTAAGGGCGAAAATGTGCTGGATCTCGCGCCGGATGAGCGCGCGCACCTGGGCCTGTTCCTGGCCTTCCAGTACCCCAGCGCCATTCCCGGCGTGACGGTCGCCAACTTCCTGCGGACGGCGCTGGTTAGCCTGCACCGCGAACGGCGCAAAATCAGCGATGCCGAACTGCTGTCAGGCGACACGCCGAGTGGTGCGGAAACGGCCGCTACCGCCGCCATATCCAACCGTCCCGCCAAAGCCCCAGCCATCAAAGAGTTCCGCAAGACTCTGCGCGACAGCTTGGCGCTGCTGAAAATGGATGAGAACTTTGCCACGCGCTATGTCAATGACGGTTTCTCCGGTGGCGAAAAGAAGCGGCTCGAAATCCTGCAAATGGCTGTCCTTAAACCACAGATCGCCATGCTCGATGAGCCGGACTCCGGCCTGGATATTGACGCGGTGCGCGTGGTGGCCGAAGGCGTGAACGCGGTGCGTGGGCCGAATGTCGGCATCTTGGTCATCACCCACTACCAGCGCATCCTCAACTATATCAAGCCCGATGTGGTGCATATCCTGGTCGGCGGCCGCATCGTGCAATCGGGCGGCTGGGAACTGGCGCTGAAGCTGGAAAAAGAAGGCTATCAGTGGCTCAAAGCCGCGTTTGACCTGACCGACGAAGAGATGGCCGATGAAGGTGGGGCTGCCCATGAAAGTGCCTAACCTGAGCGCGCCGCTCACGGCCCCAGTGCCGACTGGCACCAACGGCCACAGCAACGGCGACGGCCATACGGGTGACATCAACTCGGCGGCGGTGGCGCAGTTGTCGGTGCAGCACGGCGAACCGGCGTGGCTGCGCGCGGCGCGGCTGGCGGCATTCGCCACCTACGAGAGCCTGCCGTTGCCCAACTGGAATCGCGGCATCGGCAACTGGTGGACCACCGACATCAGCGCGGTCAAGCCCGACAGCCTGGACCTCTACCAGACCGCAGGCGGCGAAAGCGCGCTGCCGGATGCCTTTTCGACGCAGGAAGAACACGCCGGGCTGATCGTTACGCGCAACAGCGGAGCTGTCTCCAGCCACCTGCGCGAGGATCTGGCGGCCAAAGGCGTAATTTTCACCGATCTGGTGACGGCGGTGCGCGAACATGGCGACTTGGTGCAAAAGTACCTGTCGCAGAGCATCCCCGTCGGCACCGATAAATTCACCGCGCTGAACGCTGCGCTGTGGAACGGCGGAGTCTTCCTCTATGTGCCGCGTGGCGTGGCCGTGGACCTGCCGCTGCATAGCCTCGTTGCCCTGGACCGCACGGGTGGCATCACGCTGCACCACACGCTGATCGTGGCCGAAGCGGGCAGCGAAGTGCGCTTGGTCGAAGAGTTCCGCTCGGCGGGCGGCGACGGCCTCAGCCCGGTGCTACGCAGCGACGCGGGCACGCCTGCCGTCTACAGCGGTGTGCTGGAAGTCGTATTGCACCAGGACAGCAAGGTGGAATATTTCACCATCGAAAACTGGGGGCCGGAGGTTTACACCTTTAACCAGCGCCGCGCCGACGTGGGCCAGAATGCGCGAATGCACTGGGTCTTTGGTGTGCTGGGCGGGCGCATCAACCACAGCCATGTGGACACCGAACTGCTGGGCCGCGGCGCGGAAACGCAGACGCGCGGCATCTACTTCCCGCACGGCGATCAACTGTTCGACCTAACCACGCTGACCCACCATGTCGGCGACCATTGCACCGGCGACATCCTATTCAAGGGTGCGCTGCGCGACACATCCCGCGCCGGCTTTGCGGGCATGATCCGCGTGGAGCCGACGGGCCAGCAGACCAACTCTTATCTGTCGGACCATATCCTGTTCCTGAGCGATCAGGCGAAGGCCGACAGCGTGCCGGGGCTGGAGATCCTGGCCGACGATGTGCGCTGTTCGCACGGCGCGACCATCGGCATGATTGACGAGGACCAGGTGTTCTACCTGATGAGCCGCGCCCTGCCGCGCGTGGAGGCGGAAAAGCTGATCGTCGGCGGCTTCTTCGAGCAAGTGCTGCTAGAGATGCCGTTGGAGAGTATGCGCGAACTGGTGCGCGACCAGATCCAGCGCAAAGTGGAACTGCCGCAGCTGCCACCGGTGGCGACAAAGAAGTAGTCATCCCGACCGCCAACGCCGGCGCAGGGATCTCTGCTATTGGGAGATCCGCGCCGGCGTTTTGTTGTTAGGGGTCAGGGGTCAGGGGTCAGGGGTTAGGTGTCAGGTGTCAGGTTATCGGCGTTCGTCTCCTGATACCTGATACCTGACCCCTGACACTTGCTGCCTCGTTGGAGGTCACGCATGGTAACAGCAACCGTAACAGCCCCTAGCGCCGCACCCGATTGGGCTGCGGTGCGCGCCGACTTCCCGATCCTGCGCCAGGAGGTGCATGGGCAACCGCTTTGCTATCTCGATAGCACGGCGACGAGCCAGAAACCGGCGGCGGTGCTGGCGGCGATGGATGCCTATTACCGCACCACCAACGCCAACATCCATCGCGGTGTGTACCAGTTGAGTGAAGAGGCCACCCGGCTGTATGAGGATGCCCGCGCCCGTATCGCGCGCTTCATCAATGCACCGCTGGCCCGCGAAATCATCTATACCCGCAACGCCACCGAAGCGATCAATCTGGTAGCCGCTACCTGGGGCCGCGCTAACATCGGGCCGGGCGACGCGATCCTCTACACGGCAATGGAACACCACAGCAATCTGGTGCCCTGGCAGATGCTGGCGGCGGAACGCGGCGCAACCCTGCGCGCGATCCCGGTGGACGCGGCGGGCCGCTTGGTGCTGGATGGGCTAGATACGCTGCTGGCGGGGGTGAAGATCGTCGCGGTCACGCACATGAGCAATGTGCTGGGCACGATCAACCCGGTGGCGCGCATTATCGCGGCGGCCCACCGGGCGGGTGCGCTGGTGCTGCTTGACGCGGCGCAATCGGTGCCCCACCTGCCGGTGGATGTGCAGGCACTGGATGTGGACTTTTTGGCCTTTTCGAGCCACAAGATGCTCGGCCCCACCGGCATCGGCTGCCTCTATGGGCGACGCACCTTGCTCGAAGCGATGCCGCCCTATCAGGGTGGCGGCGACATGATCCGCCGGGTGTCGCTCGACGGCTTCACCGTCAACGATCTGCCCTGGAAGTTCGAGGCCGGCACGCCCGCCATCGCCGAAGCGGTCGGCCTGGGCGCGGCGGTAGACTACCTGAGCGCGCTGGGCATGGACCATGTTCACGCCCACGAGCAAACGATCATCGCCTATGCCTTGCAGGAGTTAGCCGGAGTGCCGGGCCTGCGGGTCTATGGCCCACCGGCGGCGGAGCGCGGCGGCGTGGTGGCCTTCAGCCTGGGCGAGATCCATCCGCATGACATTGCCAGCTTGCTGGATCAGCGCGGCATCGCCATTCGCGCCGGCCATCACTGTTGCCAACCGCTAATGGACCTCTACGATGTGCCCGCGCTGGCTCGCGCCTCGTTCTATGTCTACAGCACGCCCGCCGACGTAGACCGCTTGGTGGATGGGCTGACTTTTGTGCGTGGGGTGTTCGGGGAATAGCGGCGCACCGTTGCTCTACGCGGCAACTACCCGTGGCATGGGTGCGCGGTGTTATGCGGTGAAATCGTCCAGGGCGGTGGCATCGGCGGCCCCGGCCTGCACCAGCGCCAACTTGACTCCGCGCAACGCCAACAGCGCACACTTTAGCCGCGCCGGGCCGACGCTGAAACCTAGCAGATCGATCACATCATCTGTCGTCATGCTCATGATCTCGCGCACCGGGCGGCCAATCACCTCATCGCTCAACAGCGACGCGCCGGCCTGACTGATCGCGCAGCCTCGCCCGGTGAAGGCCATGTCGGTCAGCTGCCCCGACTCCAGTGCCAGCTCGATCTGGAGCCGGTCGCCACACAGGGGGTTATCCACCTCGATGGTGACGGTCGGCGCAGCCAGATGCCCATGATGATGCGGCTGCTTGTAATGTTCGAGGATTACCTCGCGGTATAACGAGTCCATAGCCTATTGTAGCGCATTTCCTCGCTGCCGACCAGTCCGTGCGTGTCGGCCCGCCGACCTCACCCCCCAACCCCCTCTCCTAAAGGGAGAGGGGGAGTCAGACGGGCGCGACTGGTAGCACAATCATGGCGGATTAGCTACTTCAGGGACTCCCCCTCTCCCTTTAGGCTAATCCTTCCGCAGAACGTTTGTGCTAAACGATGGATCGCATTTATGCCTAAAATGAGGGGTATTTCGTGTGGGGTTAGAAGGAGCGGGGTGGGGTGGGGGCAGGGGGCTGGCGGAACAGCCCGCCGGGGCACCTGCCGTGGCGCG
>JALYUO010000525.1 GCA_030853735.1 Chloroflexota bacterium | reverse complement strand
CCCATCGTGTTGATGCCGATGTGGGTGGCTCCCGCCGCCTGCCAAGCACGGGCTACGGCGGCCAGTTCGGCGGGGGTGCCGTCCTTCACGCTGATGCGCGCCTCAATGCCAATAGCGGCGGGATCGCGTCCGGCGGCCCGCGTCAGCGCGTGGAGCCGTTCGACCGCCTGACGGCCTTCCGGCTCCGGGCGCATCTGTGGGAACCAGCCGTCGCCCATGCGCGCCACGCGCTCCAACAGCACATCCGCCGCGCCGCCCAGCCAGATCGGGATCGGGCGGCCCGGCAACGGGTTGAGGCCCGCCGCCTGCACCTGATCCCAGCGGCCCGCAAAGTCCACCACCGGCTCGGCGAACAGGCGGCGCAAGAGGGTGATCTGTTCCTCCATGCGCTTGCCCCGCGTGTGAAAATCCTGCCCCAACGCCTCATATTCTACCGCGTTCCAGCCCACGCCGACCCCTAGCCGCAGTCGCCCGCCGCTCAACACATCCACCTCCACCGCTTGCTTGGCGACCAGCGCGGTTTGGCGCTGCGGCAGCACGATCACGCCGGTGGTCAGTTCCAGGCGTTGGGTCACGGCGGCCAGATAGCCGAACAGCACAAATGGCTCATGGAACAGGTCCGCCTCGCTATAGCCGCGCCAGCCCGGTCGGCCGGCCGTCGCCGCACCCAGCACATGATCATAGACCAGCAGATGGTCGAAACCCAGCCCTTCCACAGCCTGAGCATAATCGCGGATCGCTATCGGATCGCTGCCGATCTCGAGCTGTGGGAAAATCGCGCCGGTTCGCATGATGGTTGCTCCTCTACTCAGAATCCTGGACAGCCGCGCACTCCTCCTCAGTATAGCGGCGAACGGCACGGCTGTCGGTAGGCTTGCTTACGCCCTGCTCTTGCAGCATCCGTGCCTTAAGTCGGCAAGCCGTGTGGTATAATGGCCCTATGTCCAACCTTGAAAGCGCGCAGTCCCGCACCACCCCGGCGGTCGCCCCGGCGCGGGTGGCCCGGCCCGCGCCGCCGAGTGAGCGGCATGGGGCGTGGATCGTGGCGCGGCGCGAGATGGTGGACCTGCTGAGTGATTGGCGCATTCTGGGG
This sequence comes from Chloroflexota bacterium, assembly GCA_030853735.1. GTDB lineage: Bacteria > Chloroflexota > Chloroflexia > QHBQ01 > JAICKM01 > JAICKM01. The sequence goes on along the minus strand of JALYUO010000525.1, from coordinate 7,185 downwards.
CCGGCGGCGTTACTGGTGCTGGTCTTTCCCATCCTGCTGGTCATTATGTCGGCGCAGGGGCGCGGGCTGCTGGCGCGGCGCTATCCCAGCTTCAGTTTCGAGAGCGTGGTGCCGTTCGCCATGATGCTGGTGGGCTTTTTGCCGGTGTCGTTTTCGCTGATGGTGGCGCTGGAGAGCTTTGCCGGCGAACGGGAGCGCAACACGCTGGAGGCGCTGCTCTCCACGCCGCTAGGCGACCGCGCGCTCTATCTGGGCAAGCTGCTGGCCTCGCTGCTGCCGCCGCTGCTGGGCAGCTATCTCAGCATGAGCTTGTACCTGGGCGGCACGATGGTCGCCATCGGCTACCAGCCCGACTGGGGCGTGGTGGGCGCGCTGGTCTTGCTCAACCTAGCCCAGGCCACGATCATGGTCGCTAGTGCGCTGATCGTGTCGAGCCATACCACCAGCGTGCGCGCCGCCAACCTGCTGGCGGCGTTTATCATCCTGCCGATGAGCGTGCTGATCCAGCTGAATAATGCGCTGATCTTGTGGGGCGGCGCGACGGCGCTGGGCTGGATCGCGCTGGGGCTAGGCGTGTTTGGGCTGCTGCTGATCCGCATGGGGGTGCGCCTGTTCAACCGCGAACAGATTCTGGCCCGCGAAATGGACGATCTGCGGCCCCGCCGACTGTCCGGCACCTTCGGCCAGTTGTGGCGGCTGCCGCCCCGCCAGGCGCTGGCCCTCCGCACGCCCGGCGCAGACCTCACGCCCGCGCGCCCCTGGTCGCTGGGCCGCCTCTACCGGCGCGACATCCCCAGCCTGTTGCGCCTGCGCCGGCCCGAACTGGCGCTGGTGGGCGTGACGCTGGCCGTCGCGCTGTTGTTGGGCGGCTCGCTGGGCCAGAGCGTCCGCCTCGATTTGCTGGGGGCCGTGAATGGCCTGCCGGCGGGCAGCGCGCTGGCCGGCCAAGTGCAAGCGGCGACTGGGGGCAGCACTAATCTGCTGCTTGACGTGCTGGGCAGCGTGCCGGGCGTGCTGCTGCGCCTGCTGATCCTCAGCGTACTGCTGATCGCGCTGGCCGTGATCAGCTTCGGCACGCTGCCGCTGTTGCTGATGATGCTGCTGGCGACCGGCGTAGGCTTTGTGCTGGGCCAGTTGGCGCTGGCGGGCACCTCGCCGGTAGCCCTCGGCGTGCTGCTGCTCACCCCGCCGATCTTGCTGCCCGCGCTGGCGATCCTCTTGCTAACCGCCTTCGCCGTGCGCTTCGGCCTGATCGTCGCCAACCCGCCGCCGGGCTTCAGCCTGGGCGACAGCCTGCTGCTGGCGCTGGTCGAGTATGGCAAGATCCTGGCGCTGGCCCTGCCGTTGATGCTGCTCGGCCAGATCGCGCAGGTGCTGCTCTTGGCGCTGGCGCGCGGCTTGTTCAGCAACTGATGGACAGCCTGACCGCGACGCTGGGGCTGCTGCCCGGTGACTTGGTGGCGCTAGTGGGCGCGGGCGACATGACGGGCGTGGTGCGCCGTTTAGTCACGGAACTGCGGGCGTTGGGCCGCCGCGTGGTCAGCACGGCCACTGTGCCGATGCGCCCGCTTACCGGCGTACCGGATCACCCCTTCCTGATCGAGGCCGACCCGGCGCTCCGCTTGGCGCGCCTGCCCGCACTGTTGGCGGCAGCGGGCCATGTGCGCGTGGCGGCGGAGACGCTGCGCGCCGACAAAATCCGGGGCGTGGATCCCACCGCCATCGCGCCGCTGCGGGCGTTGCCGGGGTTGGACCACTTGCTGGTGGAAGCCGATGGGGCGCGGCACCGGGCGCTGAAAGCGCCGGCGGCGCACGAACCGGCCCTGCCGCCCGATCCGACGGTGGTGCTGATCTGCGCCGACTTGGCGGCCCTCGGCGCGCCGCTAGACGCGCTACACGTCCACCGCCCCGAACTGGTGCAGGCGCTGACCGGCCTGCCGGCGGGTGCGCCGCTCACCGGCGCTGCTGTTGCTACAGTGTTGACCCACCCCGCCGGCGGCTTGCAGGGTATTCCCGCGACAGCCCGCACCTGGGTAGTCCTCACCGGTCTGGATCGCCACACGGCTTGGCCCGCCGGCGAATTGGCGGCGGCAATTCTGTTGACCGCCCCCCATTTGCAGGGGGTGATCTTGCTGCCCAGCGGGGCGGCGAGTGCCGTGACCTACGCGCCCTTCGTGGTGGTGCGCGCCTGACTGTCGGGGGACACAGCCCCCTCCTACGTTGTCTCACGTTTTACGTTTGTAACTACTCAGCCTAACGGCCCAGTCGAGCGCGCACGGGCGGGGTGGTAGGCAGCGGTGCTCTGCGGCGCGGTGGGGCGACCGACCGGCCACGAATGGAGCCGGCGATTCACGCCATCCCTCCGGCGGTCGGGTTGACCAGGGCCAGCCCCGGCCCAGCACACTCGGCCCATGTCCCATACCATTCGTGTATTCGTGGCTCCATTCGTGGCTGGTCGGTCGCCCCACCACGCCGCAGAGCACCGCTGCCTACCGCCGGCAACCTGAGTAGTTACTTACGTTTTACGTTTTACGTTTTACAACACTTTGCCACCGGCCCGGCTCTTCGCGTATAATGGGGCACAGCGCGCCCAGTAGGCCCACACCGCCGACCCGCGCAAAGGAGCATCCTGTTATGAGCGCATCCTCTCCGGTGCGCCGCGCCTTCGCCGACTTGGTGCGGAAAGCCGATCCCGATCTTGACTTGGCCCGCGCCGCCCTGCTCATCGCCCAGGCCGAGTATCCCCACCTGGATCTGGAAGCCTACCTGGGGCGGCTGGATGCGCTGGCCGCCGGGGTAGCGACGCGGCTGGCACAGGCCGGTACGCCGTGGGGCAGCGCCGACCCGCCCACGGTGATCGCCGCACTCAACGGCGTGCTGTTTGGCGACCTGGGGTTCCACGGCAACCCGGACGATTACTACGACCCGCGCAATTCGCTCCTGAACGAGGTGCTGGACCGGCGCACCGGTATCCCGATCACCATCTCGTTGGTCTATATGGAAGTGGCGGCCCGCTTGGGGCTGCGGCTGTTCGGCATTGGGATGCCCGGCCGCTTCCTCGTGCAATATCCCGGCCAGGACGGGGGGGGGCCGCACCCGCACAGCGGCGAACTGTTTATTGATCCCTATGCCGGCGGCGCGCTGCTTACGCGCGCGGATTGCGCGGACCACTTCCGCAACCTCTACGGTCCCGATTTCACCTTTGCGCCCGAACACCTGACCCCGCTCACCCGCCATCAGATCCTGGCCCGCCTGCTGGGCAACCTCAAAGCGATCTACCTGCGCGCCCATGACTATGCCCGTGCCGTGGTCATCGTGGACCGCCTGGTGCTGGTGCAGCCCGCCGCGATCTGGGAGTTGAAGGACCGGGGGATGCTCTATTATCGGCTGGGCGGGTTTGTGGCGGCGCTGCGCGATCTGCAACGCTACTTGCAACACGATCCCGATGCCGAAGACGCGGCGTTGATCGCCTATTATGTGCAGCAATGCCAATATTTGCTCCTGAGCAAGAACTGACGGATGCAATCCACGCAGGGACGCGACGACACACGAAGAACGAGGGGTTGATCCACGCAGGGACGCGACGACACACGAAGAATATTAGGGGGGCTTTATGACTGATACCACTGCGCCGCGCCCACCGCGCCTGTTGCTGGGCGGCTTTGCCGGCTTCGGTGACTTTCCGGTGAACCCGTCGTGGGAACTGGCCCACGCGCTGGGCGGCAGCACCATCGAGATGTTCAACGTGGAGGCGGTGCAAATCCCAGTGGATTGGGCGACCGCTTGGCCGACGTTGCAGGCCGCGATTGTGGCGACCGACCCGGCCTGGGTGCTACTGCTGGGCGTGGCGGGCACGCGCACAACGGTGGGCGGCGAAACGCGGGCGCGCAACTTCACCACCCCGGTGCGCGACACGGCAAACGCCCTGCCGCCGGCCAATGATCTGATTGACCCCGCCGGCCCGCCCTATCGCATTGCCACGATCCCGGCGCAACTGCTGGTCGAACGGATGCAGGAGCGCGGGCTGCCGGCGGAAGTGTCCACCGATGCGGGCAGCTACCTCTGCAACTGGACGCTCTACCACGCGCTGGCCTATGCCGAGACGCGGCCCGGTTTGCGCGGCGTGGGCTTCATCCACATCCCGCCCCTGGCCGCGCCCGGTACGGATGGGCTAACCTTCGACCGGATGCTGGCGGGCTTGCGCTTCGCGGTCGATTCGCTGGTCGCGGGGCAAGCGCCCATGTTCACAGAGGTAGAAGCCGCCATCATGGCAGAAAGGCATCCTCATGTCGGTTGATACGGGGGACGACCTAACCCCCCAACCCCCTTCCCTACAGAGGAAGGGGGAGAATAAGACGGACGATCTCCCCTCCCTTCGTAGGGGAGGGGCGGGGGGAGAGGCCGTCGCGCCGGACGATCTCCCCTCCCTTCGTAGGGGAGGGGCGGGGGGAGAGGTCGTCGCGCCGGACGATCTCCCCTCCCTTCGTAGGGGAGGGGTTGGGGGAGAGGTCGGCCCCCTGCTCGGCGCGCATATGTCTATCGCCGGGGGCTACTACAAGGCATTGCAGCGCGGGCGGGCGGCGGGCTGCGAGGCGGTGCAACTGTTCAGCAAAAACGCCAGCCAGTGGAAAGCCAAGCCCATCGGCGCGGAGGACATTGCCCTGTTTGAGCAGACACGGATCGCCACCGGCTACGATCCGGGCGTGTTGCTTGTGCATGACAGCTACCTGATCAACTTGGCGACCCCTGACGATACGTTGTGGGACAAGTCGCTGGCGGCGTTCGGCGAAGAACTGGACCGTTGCGCGCTGCTGGGCATCCCGCATCTGGTGACGCACGCGGGGGCGCACATTGGGTCGGGCGAAGAAGCCGGGCTGGCGCGCATCGCGGCGGGGATCGACCGCGTGCTAGATATGCGCCCACCCGGCGTGTGGGTGCTGCTGGAAACGACCGCCGGGCAGGGCACGGGCCTCTGCTATCGCTTCGAGCAGATCGCGCGCGTGCTGGAACAGAGCCGCTTTGCCGACCGCATCGGCATCTGCCTGGACACCTGCCATGTCTACGCGGCAGGCTACGATTTGGCCGCCGCTGACGGCTATGAGGCGATGATCCAGGATTTCGACCGCCTGATCGGGCTGGATCGCTTGCGCGCCTTCCACCTGAACGACTCGAAGAAAGGGCTGGGCAGCCGGGTGGACCGCCACGACCATATCGGCCAGGGCGCGTTGGGCCTGGAAGCCTTCCGCTACCTGCTGAACGACCCCCGTGTGGCTGGTCGCCCGATGGTGCTGGAAACCGAGAAAGGCGACGACGAGACCTGGGACGCGATCAACTTGGCGACCCTGCGGAGCCTGATTCGCGGAGCCACCACGCCGGCACCCGTTTAACCCACCACGCCGATCCAGCGCCGGCTATGAAGGAGTACAATAGGCCCATGCCCCCACCTGATCCAGCCGAAATTATGGACTGTGCGGATGTTGCCCAATGGGAAGCCTGGTTGGCCGGCCATCACGCAGAGTCCACTGGGGTATGGCTACGCATTGTCAAGCGCGGCGTGGGGCAGGCAGCGCTCTCCATCAGCGACGCGCTGGATAGCGCCTTATGCTATGGTTGGATTGATGGGCAACGGCAGCGGGACGACCAAACCCATTATTTGCAACGCTATTGCCCGCGCCGCGCCAAAAGCTCTTGGTCGCAGCGCAATGTCGAGCGCGTCGCCGCCCTGATCGCCGCCGGCCGTATGCAGCCGGCGGGTCGGCAAGAGATTGCAGCCGCTCAGCAGGATGGTCGCTGGGCGGTCGCCTATGCGCCCCAAAGCACGGTTGAGCGGCCCCCTGAGCTGGTCGCCGCGCTGGCGCAAAACGCCCGCGCTCAGGCGACCTTTGCCGGCCTCAATAAGTCGGGCCAATACAGCATCCTGCTGCCCATCCTGACGGCCACCACGGCGACCGCGCGCGCTGCCCGTGTGCAAAAGGCGGTTACTAAGCTGGCGGCCGGCGATCACGCCTGACCTGGAGCAGGTGTTGGCGCTGAACGCGGCAATCCGCGCCTGTCGGCGTTGCCATGCCGCCGGGTTCCTGGATGAGCGCGAATCGCTGCCGTTGGTGCGCGACCCGGCCCCCGACATGGGGCAGCCGCCGATCTTGCTGGTGGGGCAGTCGCCGGGGCTGCGGGCCACGCGCGAGTCGGTGCCGTTTGCCGGGCAGAGCGGGGCCAAACTGCGCGCTTGGTTTGCGCGGGCAGGGTTCACCGAGGCCGACTACTGGCGGCTGATCACCTTTAGCGCCGTGACCAAGTGTTACCCTGGCCGCATCCCCGGCGCGAAAGGCGACCGCTTGCCCACCCCCACCGAACAAACCCTCTGCCGCCCCTGGTTGGACGCGCAAGTGAGTCTGTTCGATCCGCCAATCATTGTGCTGGTCGGCACCCTCGCTATCAACACCTTCCTGGGCCGGGGTCCGCTGACGGACTTTGTCGGCCTGGGCTTCTTGCGCGCCGGGCGGCGCTTGCTGCCGTTGCCGCATCCCTCCGGGGTCAGCACCTGGCTGAACGCGCCGACGAATCAGGCGCGCGTGGGTAGCGCGATGCGCGTGCTGGCGGACTGGTGCGCCGAGTTGGGGATCGTGGTGGGGGGACGGGGCGACTAAAGTCGCGGCTACCGCTACGAAGCCCGCCTACGCGGGCTGCGACGGGGCGGGGCGGTTCCCCGCACGGGCGCAGCAAGCAGCGCCCCTACACCAGCGCCGGGACTATTCGGCTATGCGGGTCCGCATTCGGGGTTGGCCGGTCCCCCCACGAGCGCCGTATGCGGGGCGGCTACGATAGGTGGGTGCGCTGCATCGTGTTGCACCGTTTTGCGCGCCCGCCGCCCTCACCCCCCAACCCCCTCGCCCTTTAGGAGAGGGGGAGATGACGATAATGGGCAAGGGCAAGCGGGTCGCGGGAGTGGCGATCATTGACTCCCCCTCGCCCTTTAGGAGCGGGGGCTGGGGGGTGAGGTCGGCCGGCGCGCAACACGATGCAGCGCACCCGCGATAGGTGGGGGATTGCATCTAATTGGCACGGGCGACTAGAACTCGCCGCTACCGCTACGAAGCCCGCCTACGCGGGCTGGAGCCGGGGCCGATCTACGCTCCGCCGTTTAGGACGGATCCGGTCGCCGCCGCCTCCCGGTTTGCCTAGCGC
>JALYUO010000468.1 GCA_030853735.1 Chloroflexota bacterium | reverse complement strand
GTGCCGGTGGTGGTGGCGGTGGCGGTCGGCGTGGCGGTGGCGGTCGGCGGCGTGGTCGTGACGGTGGGGGTGGCGGTGGGCCGCGTGGTCAGCGTCAGGTAGAGCATCTTGCTCAACTGCGCGCGCGTCGCCAGGTTGCCGGGCCGGAAAGTGCCGTCGCTATAGCCACTGACGATGCCGCGCGCCGCCGTCGCCTCGATGTAGAGATAGAACACATTGCTCGAATCGACATCGCTGAACGTCGGCGTGGGCGGGGCGGGCAGGGGCCAGCCCTCGGCCAACGCGATCAGCTTGGTGATCTGGCCGCGCGTGATATTGGCGCTGGGCCGGAAGGTGCCGTCGCTATAGCCACTGATGATATGATGCGCGGCGGCCGTTTCGATGACGCTGTAGAAGATCGAATCGGCCGCGACATCACTAAAGGTCGGCGTGGGCGGCGTGAGCAGCGGCCAGCCTTCGCCGGTCACGATCATCTTCGAGAACTGGGCGCGCGTGGCGTTGTTGGCGGGCCGGAAAGTGCCGTCGCTATAGCCGCCGACAATACCGGCGGCGGCCAGATACTCGATAGGTGTATAGGCCCAATAGCTGCGTGGCACATCGCTAAAACGTACCGTGCTGACCACGACGGTCGCATCGGGCGCGCACACGACGCGGCGTAGCGGGAAATCTTCGACCGCGCAGGCATGGATGCCATAGCTCTGATCGTCGCTGCCCGCCGGCGGGTCAGGCACCTGGAACGTGCCTTGCCAGGTGCCGGCGGCGGCATTGCCGCTCACCAGGGTCATGGGCACGATCTGCGTGCCGCCCTGCGGATACGTGACCTGGAAATTAACACTGCTTACCGTGCTGCTGTCGCTGTCGCCGGCATCGAGTTGTACCGTCAGCAAGCCGCCGCTGTGTACAAAGCCGAGCGGGTTCAGGCGTAGATTGCTCACCACTGGCGGCTCGTCTACCAGTGGAGTGGGGATAACGGTGGCCGTCGCTGTAGCAGTCGGCAGGGCGGTATAGGTGGCGGGCGGGTTATTGGCGTTGCTGCTCAGGGCGCTCTCGGCGGGCCGGCCATACACCCCGAAAAAGGCGAACGGGTGACACTGATCCGCGCCGGGCCGGTTGTAGTCGAAGTCAAAAACGACCATCGTATCCACCCAGTCCCAGTAGGAGCGCGCCCAATTGAACGCGCGCACCAAGTAGGCGGCCTGCTGCTGGGGGGTCCACAGGAAATACCAGTCGTAGCAGCCGGGGCAGGAGGTGCGGCAGTTGCCGAGGCTGGCCGGGTCAATGGCCCAACCGGTCTCGGTGATCCAGATATGGTGGGCTGCGTCGCCGTGCGCCAGCATCGCCTCACGCTGCAACTCGGCGCGGCGGAACACGAGCGTGCGGCCCGGCGTGCGCGGGTCGGCTTCCGGCACGTCGCCGAAGCCGTAGGGATGCGTGCTGAGGGCATCAAACGAGCCGATCAGCCCGGCCCCATACATTCCGTTGATAAAGTCAAGATCGTCTACCGCGCAGGTACTGGGCTGGGCACTCAGTGGCAGCGCGCCGACCGTGGTGACTGACCCGGCCAGCACGCGCGCCCGCCCGTCCACCGCTTTGACGGCGGGGTAGGCTGCCTGCACCAGCCGCGTGTAGGCCACCGGATCGGGGCAGAGGCCGCCCCAGTTGTCGGAGATGTTCGGCTCGTTCCAGATTTCGTAGGCCAGTGCGTGGCTGAAGCGGCTGTGGATATGGGCGGCCAGCACGCCCAGGAAGCGGCCGTAGTCGCCGGGATTGCTGGGCGGATACCAGCCGTGCGTGCCGCTGCTGTTGGCCCAGCCGGGCGATTGGTCTACCCGCAAGATCAGCCCGCTGCCCGCCGCCTCGGCACTGGTCACGATGTTGTCTACATTGCCCCAGTTGTAGCTGCCGCGGCTGGGTTCGGTGGTGCCCCAGTCTACTTCGAACTCGGCCCAACTGAAGCCGTCGGCCACCAGGCGGGGGTCGCTTTCGCGCGCGGCCAGCGTGAAGCCGTAGCCGACGTTGGGGTTGCCGCCGCTCAGGGTGTGATACGGCCCCACCGGCAGCGGCGTAGGCTGCACCGGGGGCCGTCCGCCCAGGCGCGGCGGGTCGGCGGCCGGTTGCGCGCCGACGGGGTGGGCTGGGCCGCCCGCTCCCGCCAGCCCGATCAGGGCCAACAGCGCGCCGCCCAATGCCAAGCGACGAATCGGGTTGTTCATGAATAGCTCCTCCCTGTGAATCAGGCGGTCGCCCGCGTCCTGGGCCAAAAATGGCGCACGCGCGCCCGCTTGCCTATATTAACGCATGAGCGGGGCCGATGGTAGCGGAATGCGGAATGCGGAATGCGGAATGCGGAATGCGGAATGCGGAATGCGGAATGCGGAATGCGGAATGCGGAATGTAGGGGCGCTGCTTGCCGCGCCCATGGCGAATGCGGGATGTAGGGGCGCAGGGATGGGATCGGGGGGCATTGGTCGGGCTTCCCCCGCATAGGCAAAGGCGTGCGTGGTGGTGGCACGCAAGGGGTCGCGGCTGAGGAACTGCTGGGTGGCGGGGTCGTAGTAGCGGGGAAAGGGTATTGCAGGCCGGAGGCCGCGTCGCTGTACTCGTAGCCGTAGCCGTAGGGAGTAGTCGTCTTGGGTTGCGTCAGAAGCACCCGTAGGTAGAATAGGTCGTCACGCAGCGTATCATGTCACTGGGGTTGGCAAAATATACTACTCAGGTGATATATTCTATGCTTACTATACTCATGTTGTAGAAACTATCTATCTGAAGATGCTTCTACATTGTGTTCTATAATCATCGGTTGTGCTAAATTCTCGATCTTTGCCAATATTTCGGCAACTGCATTCAACTTTTCTTCGTTTAGCTGAGTCAATCCCTCATCTAAAGCAACAGCATATATGATCTCCAAATCTAAACAATAACTTTGAAATAGATCCTCCCAATCAGTAGGAACATTCATTAAGCAGTCGCTCAATGAGCGCAGCTTATTAGCGATTACTCCGATGCTCATTCCTCCCGATTTATAGGAGTTAATAGCAAAGAGCATTTGGTGATATTGTCTCTGATTGTAGTTTCGGTTTTCATCTCTTGGATCATTTTGCAAATTGCTATCCCTCCCTTCAGGTCGTTAGCGTGTCCATTCCACAGTTACCACATTACGTGTAGTATTATTGACCACAACACTTATGCCATTGCCCCGATCATAGTATCTAGTTGTGCTCACCCTACCTCCTGTTCCTGGTATTCCAATTCCTTCATTGATAGCGTTCTCAACGGCAGAGGGAGGAATACCACGCCCTTGCATTTGGTCAATTGCATGTCCAGAGTACGGGCGACCATTGATAGTTGTCGGAGCATTTGTGCCAGGTTCAACAACCATTCCGTAGCGGCCTTTACCACCGACCGGGGTTGAGGCAGGAGGGTCGCATGAGCTACCGCTGGATGCTTTCGCGAAATTAGTACCGCCCTCAACATTGTCGCCATTGCTTCCAGGTCTCGACATACCTTGTGCCCGACCACCACCGGCACCGCCAACACCGCCCGCAGGGGCATACATCATGAGCGGCATAATATCTGCCGCGGTGTAACCCATGCGTCCTGTTTCCCAGTTGGGTTCGCGGAGGCCGCATACACCTGTATAAGGTATGCATTGCACCAGCCCACTGGGATCGGTGGCGTTGGTGGGGCTGCCGTCGGCGTAATTATACGCCTGCGTGGTGGCCGCGCGCAAGGGGTCCATGGTGAGGAACTGCTGGCTGGTGGGGTCGTAGTAGCGGGCGCGCAGGTAGTAGAAGCCCGACTCGTCGTCCTGATACTGCCCGGTAAAGCGGAAGGGGTTGACGAGCGTGCCGGTGCTGGAAATAGTGGTGCCGTAGGGGTCGTAGCTGTAAGTGGCCCCCAGCGCGCCGCTCATGTTAGTGAGCGCGCGGACGCTACCTAGCTGGTCCAGATGGTAGTAGGTGGGCGTGTTACCTTGCACCTGCTCCACCAAGCGGCCGTTGGGCCCGTAGATGTAGTTCGCGTTCCCATCGGAGAGCAGCAGCGGCAAGCCCCCGACCGCGTCCCAGAGGAAGGTGGTACTCGCCCCCTTGCCGTAGACCGGTGTTTTGTACATCCGCAGCCCGTCGCCATTGTAGCTGTATCGCCGTGCGCTGTTGAAGTTCGTCAGCCGGTCCGCTTGGTCGTAAGTGTAGTTCGTGGTCGTGCCGGCCGCAGCATCGCTCTGCGCGGCCCGGTTGCCGTTCAGGTCGTAGGTGAGGGTGATGTTCTTAGTCGTCTGCCCGCCCTGCGTCTGGAGGAGCCGTGTTAATTCATTCGCTCGGTCATACGTCCGGGTGCTGGTGGCCGGCGTGCCGCCCACCAAGCTGTACACGGTTTGGGTGATCTCAGTGGCCGGATCGTACTGCCAGCTGTTGCCCTGATTCGCAGTGCTCGGCTGGTCGCTCGTCAGGCGGTTACGGCTGTCATACTGATAGGTGCGCTTGGCATCGAGGGAATCCGTGGTCGTCTGGAGCAATTCCAGCGGATCACGGGTGTAGTTGTCCGTCCACAAGGGCACTGTGGGCCCGGTCGGGCGCGGCTGACTCGGACCGGGCGGCAGGTAGGCGACCTGGGTGGAGGTCATAACATCTTCGGAGTCAAAATTGAAGTCTTGTTCTACGCGGTTAGCCGATCCTTGAACTATAACGTTCCCATCGCCGTCATACGCGAACGTGGTGGTCTTACCCAGCCAGTCCTGTAACTGATACATCTCGTTCCGGGCATTGTAGGTGTATGTCACCGGCAGACCTACGAAGTAGGTGAGGCGCGTCAAGTTGTTGGCGAGGTCATAGTCATAACCGACGTTGTGACCGAGACCGTCGTGAACCGCCGTGGGCCGGTCGAGCGAGTCATAGGAGTAGAGCGTGGTTCCTGTGCCGTCGATCATGCTGGTCCGCCGGCTGGCGTTGTCATAGCTGAAGCTGACGTTGGGGGTGCCGGTCTGGTAGGCGATGCTCGTCGGCTGATTCGCGTTATCATAGCCGAACGTCGTCGTCCTGCCTTTAGCATCCACCATGGTGGTCCGGCGATCACTCAGGTCATAGCCGTACTGGGTGGTGCGCGTCAGGGCATCGGTCGCAGACACGAGCCGATCAAAGCTGTCATAGCCGTAGGCGGTGGTCTGGCCCAGTTCATTGGTCTGCGTGGTCACGTTCCCGTCGGCATTGTAGCCGGTATCGTAGTATGTGCCGTCCGGGTGGCTGAGGCGCGTCAGCTCGTCGTCGGCATTATACTGATAGGTCGTGGTGTGCCCGTTGGCATCCGTCACCGTCAGGGGATTGCGATTGGGGTCATAGGTGTACTTGGTGGTGTAGCCGCGGGTGTTGGTGACTACGGTGGGAGCATCGTAGGCGTTGTAGGCGTAGCTGCGGGTGTAGCCCCGTGGCGTAATGGCACTGGTGCGCCGCCCAATCGTATCGTAGCGGAAGTATTGCGAGTTGCCCAGCGGATCGGTCGCAGTGAGGACATAGCCGGTGCTGATGTCATGATAGGTGAACCACTGGGCACCCCGTGAGTTGGTGGTGGTAATCACATCCCCAGCGTGATAGGGATCATAGCCGAAGGTGGTGGTCCTGATCTGCCCGGTTTGGGTGAGCGGGCGCGCCGTCTGGATGAGATCGCCGGTGGCGGTACTGCTGTAGGTATAGGTAATGGGAATGCCGAGCGGATTGGTCATGACCGTCAGGTTATTGCCTGAGTCGTAGGCGTAGCGCGTGGTGCGGCCGAGGGGATCCGTGCGCCGCAGTAGGTTCCCGTTGGAGTCCCAGCCCTGAGTCCAGGTATGCCCCAATGGATCGATGGTCGCGGTAATACCCGTGTGGTACGTGGTTGTCAAGGGCGTGTCGTCATAGAGGTACTGCCAACGGTGCTGATCCGTGCCGGGGTTCTCGGTCTGGAAGCGCAGGGTGTTGGTGTAGTACGTGTAGACGGTCACGCGGTTGAGCGGGCTGGTGACCGTTGCCGTGAGCGCAATCGGGTTCGTGCCCGTGACGTAGGAAAAGGTAAAGAGGCGGTTCATGGCATCCAGCTGGCTGGTCACGCGGTTGTGCGTGTCATACCCGTTGGTGACCGCCCCTGCACGGGGATCGCGCATCTGCTTCAGCACCCAGGGGCCATTGGCGTTGCTGTAGCTGAACGTCGTGACCTGACCGACCTCGTCCACGAACGTCTGGAGATTGCCGTTCGTATCGTAGCCGAAGGAGACTTGGCGATTCGCGGGGTCCGCGACCTTCGTCAGATATCCTGTCGTCCCCGTGACGGTGTAGCTGAAGCTTAATGAGCGGCTCTGGGTGGAGTCGGTGACTTGCTTCAAGATCCCAGTATTGCTATAGCTTAGGTTGGTCTGATAGCCATGCCGGTCCACAATCAGCCAGAGTTTGCCTTCGCCATACTGCCCGTTCAAGGGATAGAAGTAGTACGTGTCCTGACCCTGTTTGTGGGCGAAAACGAAGTTGCCTTTGTTGTCAATCGAGAGGGTCGCCATGGTGTTGGCATCGGTGGTAAGGTCCGCCACATAGAAGCGGGCGACGCTCCCATTCTCCTGATGCACTTGGTATTTTTGCACGCCATTGTCCGTGCCGATGTCGATCCAGATATTATAGCTATGCGACCAGCCCAGGCCCATCGGGATCGAGCTGCTCGGATAGAGGGCATCAAGGGAATTGTAGGTCCAGTCAAACTCCAGCGCGCGGCCCCGGCTGGGAATCGCGAGGGCGGCAAAGGTGTGCCAGAAGTTGCCCGTGGCCGTGTTCACCGGGTGTCTGGTCACATGACAAAAACAGCTACAATTCTGCACCGGGTTGCAGGCTCCGTACATCTCGTCGTTTTTGGGATAACCGAGGGGTGCCTGCGGCTGGGGTGGCTGGGTTAAAGGTGCTGCCGCTTCTACAGCAGCCTGCTGCGCTGCGCTGGGGTGCGCTTCGGCAACTACAGGCTGGGGGCGGTCCGCTGCAGCGGCACTGAACATGACACCGAGGGTGAGGACGAGGACGCAGAGATAGAAGATCGGCAGGCCGAGCCGCCAGAATGCAGAAGTCGCGCGGGAGCACAACATGGGGAACCCTCCTGACAAAGGCGGATCCTACGTCCAGGACAGGGCAGCGTCCCGACGCAGGCGGCGATGTGTTGCGTAGATTAGGCAGGACTGAGGAAACAGGACAGCAGCGCGGCTAGACAAGAGCTGCACGATCTTCCTGATCTCAGCACCTCGATTGGCGACAAAGGATTACGAAGCACAGTACCCTTAACAGATCAGATTATAGATCGTAATGATATAAGAGTCAATAACAAAACAGCATAAAATATATTGGAGATTATGCCTTAATATTATAAATTTGCACAGTAGGCATATTGATTGCCCGTCGCTACCACACGACTTAGGTTGCTGCGTACAGGGCGCTGCTTGCTGCGCTTGGACTTGTTGCCGAGAGCGTAAATGTTTGCCTGAACCGCTACTAGCCCAGCGTGCGTGGAACATCAGGCTGGGACGGCAGATTTTTCATTGCGTTCAGCATGACAGACTTCTCTTCTCTTTTTGCTGCAACTTGTCGTTAGGCTGAATAGTTACGCTAATTTCGCATAGACACCGATTGAATGCGTATCCTGTACTCCGATTGGCGCTGTAAACAGAGCAGTAAAAGCAGCCAAAGCTATCATTGCATCTCCAATATGCTTGACGGGGCTGCAAAAGTCGTATACAATAAGAGCGTAATAGCGTGCGGGCGGTAACTGAGGAGTGGTAAGGTAGGCAGGGGAGCGCAGTATGGCGCGCAATAGAGCGGACAGAGAACCGCCGGCCCCGCGCCGGGTGGGGGGCATGGACTCGCGTGAGCCGGACCCGGCGCTAGTGGCGCGCCTCGAACAGGTGCGGCGGCTGGCCGCGCAGGGCCGCACTAACGATGCGCTGGCCCTCTGCCGGCGGCTTGACCATGATGTGCCGCGCCAACCGGCGATCCTCTGTTTGCTGGGAATGCTCTATACGCGCAGCGGGGCGTTGGCCCAGGCGTTGGCGCAGTTGGCCGAAGCGTTGTTGCTGGCCCCCAGCGACGCGACGGTGCTGTATCACCTGGCGCAGGTCTATTTGCAGGCCGGCGCGCCGGTCCACGCGCTGCACAGCCTGCGCCACTACCATGTTGAAGTGCAACACGCACCCATTGCGCCCGATTTGCCCGATGCCGCCGGGCTGCTGGCCGTCCTCAGCGGCTTCATGCGCGATGAACCGGCGCTGGCCGGCTTGGCCCCTGCCACGCGCGACAAGGCGTTGATGGCGGCGGAGCGCGGGCGGCTGCGCCTGCTGTTCAGTGGCGAACCGCAGAAGGCGTTGCCCGACCTGCGCGAAGCGATCCGCTTGGCTCCGCGCTATCCGCAACCGCGCAACAATTTGAGCATGGCGCTGTTCTACAACGGCGACCTGGCCGAGGCCACCACCACGCTGGAAGCGACGTTGCGCGATATCGGTCCCAATGTCTATGCGTTGGCGACGCTGGCCTTCGTGCGCTGGGCAGCGGGCGGCGCGGCAGCGACAGGGCTGCCCCTGCTGACCCAGGCCGAGGCGGCGCTGGGGCCGGACAGCCGCCTGCTGGACCGCACGCGCCTGGCC
>JALYUO010000450.1 GCA_030853735.1 Chloroflexota bacterium | reverse complement strand
GGGGGGGGGGGGGGGGGCCATTGTGTGTGGCGCTGTGGCTGATTTTGGCCGCCGGCAGTCTGATCCTATGGACTAACCGCGTGGTCAATTACGCGCTGCCGCCGGGATCGGGCTGAGTTGTGCAACTTGCACAAAAATTCATGCCAAACTTTGTCACTGCTGCCATGTCGCTGCATCGCCGGCTCTGGTATGCTAACAGGGTGAACGAATCCGCGCGTGCGTGGAGAGCTTGATCCGTTTGCCGCGACTTTCGTCGGCCTTTATTCTTAGCTAAGGAGAGTTCTATGACCCTCGCCCCCGAAAAACTGAAGACGGCACGTTATGCCAATGGCGACCAAGCACCGGAGTTGGTACAGGAAACATTGAGCCGCGCCACGAGTGAAGGTGTGCGCTTTGTCAATCTGCAATTTACGGATCTGATGGGTATCGTCAAAAGCGTGACCATACCGATCCACCAGTTGGAAGATGCGGCGACCAACGGCAAATGGTTCGATGGCTCGTCTATCGAAGGTTTTGCGCGCATCGCTGAGTCCGATATGTTCCTGATCCCGGATCTCAAGACGTTCACCGTGTTGCCGTGGGAGCGCACGGACGGCACGACGACGGCGCGCATTATCTGCTGGGTCTATACGCCGAACGGCGATCTGTTTGACGGCGACCCGCGCCTCGTGCTGGCGCGCGCGCTGGACTACGCCGCCGACCTCGGCTATGCCTATAATACCGGCCCGGAGCTGGAGTTCTACCTGTTCAAGCCGGAAGGCGGCAAGATCACGACCATCACTCATGATATGGGCGGCTATTTTGACCTGAGCGGCGATGAAGGTACGCTGGTCCGCAAAGATATGGTCAACGCGCTGGAGGCGATGGGCATCAAGGTCGAAACGTCGCACCACGAAGTCGGCCCCGGCCAGCATGAGATTGATTTCGAGTATGATAACGCGCTGACGACGGCGGATAGCGCGGTCAGCTTCAAGTATACGCTCAAAGCGGTGGCCCAGCAGCACGGCCTCTATGCGACGTTCATGCCGAAGCCGGTGTACGGCATCGCGGGCAACGGGATGCACTGCCACCAGTCGCTGGCGGACCTCGACGGCGGCACCAACCTGTTCGGCAGTACGGACGATGAGTACAATCTGTCGCCGCTCGCCAAGCAGTTTATCGCGGGCCAGTTGCGCCACGCGCGGGCGATGACCGCGATCCTGAACCCGCTGGTGAACTCCTACAAGCGGTTGGTGCCGGGCTATGAAGCGCCGGTCTATATGGGCTGGGCGCGCCAGAACCGCTCGGCGCTGATCCGGGTGCCGCGCATCAACCCCAGTAAGCCGCAGGCGGCGCGCGTGGAACTGCGCTGCCCGGACCCAACCTGCAACCCCTATCTGGCGTTCGCGGTGATGTTGCGGGCGGGCTTGCAGGGCATCGAGGAGAACCTGAGCGCGCCGGAGCCGGTGGAGGAGAACCTGTATCACTTTGATGAGCAGGAGCGTCAGCGCCGCAATATCGGCACACTGCCGGGCAGCCTGGCCGAGGCGCTGGACGAGATGGAAGGGGATGATCTGATCCGCGCGACGCTGGGCGATCATGTGTTCGAGCGGTATGTAGAAGCCAAGCGCCAGGAGTGGGACGACTACCGCAAGACGGTTACGCCGTGGGAGATTGAGCGGTATCTGGCGACGTATTAGCGCGTATTGCGTATTGCGTATTGCGTGATGCGTAAGTAACGACTCAGTCTGGGGGCAGGCCGTCCCCGAATACGGCACGAATACGCGAATGCTTGGGTGGCCGCGGGCGAAATTGGGGTGTGGCCGGCAGCGCCGGGGGGGAGCCGCCTCCTACCATCCATCCGTCCATTAGCGGACGATAGGCTGACGAGACTGAACTGTTACTCGGTCATGTCACTACTCAGCCTAATGTCTCGCTAATAGCGCGAAAATTGGAGGAGGGTGGCTCCGGCCCGCGACCGTGGCGGACGGTGATCTACCCGCTAGGCCGGGCACCCGGCGGGAGGCAATCGCGGACAGGCCACGGT
>JALYUO010000405.1 GCA_030853735.1 Chloroflexota bacterium | reverse complement strand
CTCCGCAGTTGGTTGGGCCACGCGCCTCTCCAGATCATTATCTGAATGACTATAGCGGGCTAAGACGGATCGCTGAGGCTGCGCCAGAGATACCAGGTGGCGATGGAGCGGTAGGGCCGCCAGGGGGCGGCGTGGGCGATCATGGCGGCGGGGTGGGCCGGGGCGGGCAGGGCACAGCGGCGTTCCATGGCTCGGCGTAGGCCGTTGTCGTCTACCGGTAGCACATCGGGCCGCTCTAGCGCGAACATCAGCAGCATCTCGGCAGTCCAGCGCCCAATGCCGCGCACCGGCAGCAGCGCGGCGATCACCGCCTCGTCGTCCAGCGCGGGCAAGGCGGCCAGGTCAAGCCGCCCATCGGTCACGCGGGCGGCCAGGTCGCGGATATAGGCCACTTTCGCGCCCGACAGCCCGACCCCGCGCAGGACGGTATCGGGCAATGGATCGATCAGCGCCGGGTCCAGCGTGCCGCCAAGCGTTTCAATAAACCGGCGCTCAATCGAATCGGCGGCTTTGACCGAAATCTGCTGGCTAATGATCGAACTGACCAGCGCGGCAAACAGGTTATCTTGCCGGCCCAAGCGACACGGCCCATGCCTAGCGATCAGGGGCGGGAAGAGTGGATCGGCGGCGGCCAGATACGCCTCCGCTTCGGCAATCATTGTGTCCACATCATACCTGTCTGGTGTAGTAAGCAGCGCGACCACGGGCGCAGCAAGCAGCGCCGCTACAGTTCCTGGCGTAACACGCGACCACGGGCGCAGCAAGCAGCGCCGCTACAGTCGGTTAATAGGCGGTGCCGCGCAGCATTTGCACGACGGTGCGGGCGATGATCTTGAGGTCGAAGAGCAGCGACCAGCGTTCGATGTAGTCGAGGTCGTAGCGGGTGCGCTCTTCGATGGAGGTGTTGCCGCGCAAGCCGTTGACCTGCGCCCAGCCGGTGATGCCGGCCTTTTCGCGGTGGCGGCGCATATAGCGCGGAATGGTCTGGCTGAACTGCTGCACATAGTAGAGCTGTTCGGGCCGCGGGCCGACCACGCTCATTTCGCCCAGCAGCACATTGATAAACTGGGGCAGCTCATCGAACGAGAAGCGGCGCAGCCAGCCGCCACTGCGCGTGCGGCGCGGGTCGCCGGGCACCGTCCAGCCCGGTTGGTGTCCCGCCTCTAGGCGCATCGTGCGAAATTTGATGATATGGATCAGCTTGCCGTCGAGACCGACGCGCTCTTGGATAAAAAAGATCGGACCGGGCGAGTCGAATTTGACGATAGTCGCGATCAGCAGCAGCACCGGTGAGAGCAAGATCAGCACGGCGGCGCTGAAGGTCATATCGAAGGCGCGTTTCAGGGTGCGGTTCCAGCCGCGCAGGGCCACGTCGCGCACGTTGTACATCGGGATGCCGCCCAGCACGCCGACGTTCACTTCCGGCTCGATCATCAGTTGCACAATGTCGGGATAGAGTTTGATCGCGACGTTGGCATCCTGGCAATGGGAGACAATATCCACCAGTTCGGCGGGCGTGGCCCCCGGCATGGCGACGATCACTTCGTCGGCGTGCAAGCGACGGGCCACGCGCTCGATTTCCTCGATGCCGCCCAGCACCGGCACATCCCAGACAGCCCGTTCTTCGCTGAGGCGCGGCGGCTCAAACGCGCCCAGCACGCGGTAGCCGAGTTCGGGCCGCGCTTCCATGCGCTCCAGGATCGTGCGGGCTGCATCGCCCAGGCCGACGATCAACACGCGCTGCACGCCAACCCCGTGGCGGCGCAGGCTGCCGAGCAGCAGGCCGAAGCCGATGCGTTCCGCCGAGGTGAACAAGATGCAGAACATCCAACCAAAGACCAGCATGAGGCGCGAGTAGACGAAAAAGTTGCCCAGCAGCAACGAGTTGACGGCAATCGAGCCGATCACGCCCATCGAAACGGCGGCGGTGATCTTATAGAACTCGTCAATGCGCGACGCGCCGCGGCTGAGATGATAGAGCCGGCTCATGTTGAAGGCCACGATCAGGCTCAGGACCGTGGTGCCGAGCATCAGCAGATACGTATCAAGCGACGGCGGCGTGAAATAGGGCACGATGTCGCTCTCAAAGCGCAGCTTATAGGCCAGCACCAGCGCCGCCAGCAAGGCCAATACATCCAGCAGCCCCTGCACCGCCATCAACACCAACGGGCTGCGCCGCGCGGCGGCAACCGGCAGCGGCGAATCCAGTGGGATCACCGGAGCCGTTTCGGCAAAGACCGTCCCGGCCAACGGGGCGGGGCGGGGGCCGGCAACCCGCTTGGGGCGGGGCGGCGCTTTGACTTGACTCATCGTTTTTGCTCTCCATCGGCTAACACGCGCGGCACGCTAACCCCGTGGCGGCGCAGGCTGCCGCGCAACAGGCCGAAGCCGGCCCTTTCCGCCGCAATGAACAGGATGCAGAACAGCCAAGCGAACACCAGCAGGAGGCGCGAGTAGCTGAAGCGATCACCCAGCAACAAGGAATTGACGGCGACCGCGCCGATCAGTCCCAGCGAAACGGCGACAGTGATCCTATAGCACTCGTCAATGCGCGTGGTATCGCGGCGACGACGATAGCGGCTGCCGATGCTGAGGGCGATGATTAGGCTGAGGACTGTGCTGCCCAGCATGATCAGGTAGGTTGCGGGCGCGGGCGGCGCGAAATAGGGCGTGATGTCGCTTGCGACGCGCAGCTTATAGGCCAGCAGCAGGGCGGCCAGCACGGCCGCTCCATCAAGCATCCCTTGCCCTAGGCTGGAGCGGGACGGCGCTTTGACTTGACTCATCGTTCTGCTCTCTAACTCGATCCCTTGCCGGGCCTTAGCTGACGCGCTTCTGTGTGGCAGGACGGACCGCGTTCACGGCCAGGGCGAGCGCGCCGCGCAGCATAATCCCCAACCGTACCAGGGTGCTGACGGGTTGCCCATACTGGGCCGCATAGTGTTTGGCATAGAAAATGTGCATCGCCCGGTAAAACTCGCGGATGGCGTGCGTGCTGCGCTTGCGGCTGCTCGCGCCTTTCAGATGCAAGACCGTCACGGCGGGGTCATAGAACACGCGCCCGCCGCGCGCTTTGAGGCGGTAGGCTAGATCCAGATCCTCGCCGTACATAAAGAACCGCTCATCGAACAGGCCGGTTGCGGCCAGCGCCGTGCCGCGCACCAGCATATAGGCTCCCATCACCGAGTCCACTTCGGCTGTTTGGTGGTCATCCAGATGGGTCAGATTGTAGCGGGCAATCAACGGGTGGCGTGGGAAGAGGCGCGCGAGGCCGGTCAGCTTGAACAGCGCATTCAAGGGGGTGGGAAAGGCGCGGCGGCAGGCCAGATCCAGGGTGCCGTCGGGCTTCTCCATGCGCGGGCCGACGACGGCGGCCTGCGGCGTGGCTTCCAGAAAGGCCACTGTGGTCTCCAGCGCGTCCAACGGCAGCACGGTGTCGGGATTAAGGAACAGGATGTAATCTACCGCAAAGTGGAAACCGGCGCTGCCCTGCGTGGGGATTTCGGCGGCGGGTTGCCCAACCAGGGGTTGCTGGCGACCGGCCAAGCGGCGCAAGGCCAGATTATTGGCAAAACCAAAGCCGCCGTTCCGCCCGCTCTCCAACAGTTCCACTGCCGGATAGTGGCGACGGATGAACTCCGCACTGCCGTCGGTGCTGTGGTTATCTACCAGGATCACCCGCAACGGATAGCGACAACGGCCGGCAAACACCGAGTCTAAACAGCCCGCCAGCAATTCACGGGTATTGTAATTCACCATAACAATCGCCAACGTCGGCGTTCGGTGCGGCGTAGACATACCCCGATTATACCAAAGCCTGTCAAGTTGCGCTGTGCCCATGCCCGTTCCTATTCACCTTTTCACCCCGGCTCCCGGCCTTACACCCCGCGCTCACCAGCCGTTTAGCGCACGATCACGGTCCGCGCGTGCCTGCAAACGCCCTGCCCTGGCGGCCGGTCACAATTGCATCACAATCTAAACGGGTGAATGCCGGTTCTGGTTGCGGGGTTACGGCCGACGCGGTAGGAGGGGGCTGTGTCCCCCGAAAGTGCGTGACGGCAAGGTGCCACTCTTTCGGGGACACAGCCCCCTCCTACTGGATAAGCCTAGCGCACGGTGCCGAGCGCCAGCTTGTGGATGCCGTCGTCGGTGGCGGCGTAGAGGACCACCTGATCGCTAGAGTCGCCTTTTTCGCGCCCAACGTGCAGGCTGTGGATGGTCAGGCCGCCCAGGTCGCCGCCGAAGCGGCTGTAGACCTGGCCCAGGTCTTTGCTACTGAAAATGCCCGATCCGGGATCATCCGCGCTGCTGTAGGTGCCGATGTAGAGTTCGATCAGGTCGCCGCTCGTGTTGTATTGGCCGCTGATCGTCGCCAGTTGGTAGGGACCGCTTTCCCCGTTCGTCGTCGTATTATGCGCCGCATCCAGGCCGGTGTTAAACGGCACCCAGCTTTGGCCGCTGTCGCTGCTGTTGAGCACGCCTTTTTGGCTGGTGGCCCAGGCGCGTTGCGGCTTGCGGTTATCTACGAACAGGCTGGTCACGCCGGGATACTCGGCTTCGTCGCCGCCCCAGGTCTTGCCGCTATCGGTGCTGACGCGGATGCGGCTGAGGACGTTATCGCGGTGATAGGTGGCATAGATGAGGCTGCCGTCGCTGGCGGGCACCGACACGGCATAGCCGCTGAAGCGCGGATCACGTAGAAAGGTCGGATCGCCGAGCGCGGCCCAGGTTTTGCCCCCGTCGCGGCTGCGCGTCACGCCGCTACAGGTCATGGCGGTGATCAGGTCGGCGTTTTGCGCGTCGAGTTGCAGCGCATAGGGGGCTTGGGCCAGCTTGGTCCAACTCAGGCCCCCGTCGTCGCTGACGAACTGCGCGCCCGGCGTGCCTTTCGCGCAATCGGTGCCGCTGCCGGCAAAGATCCGTTGCGGTTGCGCTGGGCTGATCGCGATCTCGCTCACGCGCGTGCCGGCGGGGAGGTCCAGCTGGGTCCAAGTGGCTCCGCCGTCATCTGAGCGGTAGAGGCCGATGCCCCCGGCATAGATCGGCGCGTCCAGCTTGCCGCTGCCGCTGACCATGCTCAGGTCTTGCCCGGTGAGGCCGATCAGCCGCCAAGTCTGGCCCGCTTGGGCACCGGAGCTGCGCTTGGCAGTCGGGGCCGCCGCCGACGTGGCTTTGGGCAACGGCGTGACGGTCGCGGCGCGCACGGTGTCGGTCGGCCCGACGAACGCGGTTGGCGTGCCGGCCCCGCCCGTCCCTTTGCCGGGGGTGGCCGCGCCGGCGACGGCCGTGCCGGGGGTCACGCTGCCCCCCACGGCAATGGGAGTCGGGCCGGTAGACGAGCCGCCGAGATCACAGGCGGTGAGCAGTGCCAGGCACAGCGCCACCCCCACGCCGACGGCCCCATTCTGTCGCTTCGCTCTGTTCATTGCTCTGCTCCTCTCTAGGGGTCAGGGGCCAGGGGCCAGGGGTCAGGAGACGGGAAACGGCTACGGGGTATCACGTATCAGCTATCAGACGACGGCTTGTGTTCGCTGTCGGCGATCTCTGTCTGACCCCTGACCCCTGACCCCTGATACCTAGAACCCCGCTTCGCCGATGGCCGTTCGCAGCGCCTGGGCCGATGTGCCCATCGCGGCGGCCTCTGCCGTCGTCAACTCCGGCGTGAGGGTGCGAATGGCCCCGGCCCGGCCCACCACGGTGGGCAAGCTGATAAACACATCCTGCATTTCGTAGGGTCCGTTGACCAGCGTCGAAACGGGCAAAACGGCGTGTTCGTCGCGCAGGATCGCCGTGACCAGCCTGTTCACGCAAACGGCGATGCCGTAAAACGTCGCGCCCTTTTTGGCGATCACATCGGCTCCGCCCTTTTTGACGCGCTCGGCAATCGCGGTTTCTTCGTCTGCGCCCCAGGTGATCCCGGCAGCGCGGCAATAGTCGGCGACCGGCAGCCCGCCCACACGCACTTGGCTCCACGTCGTCACTTGCGACTCGCCGTGTTCGCCCAGCGTGTAGCCTTCGACGGCGTTGGGGGCCACGTTGCACTGTTCGCCGACCATATAGCGCAGGCGGCCTGTTTCGAGCAGCGTGCCGGTGGCGATGATGCGTTGTGGCGCGAAATCGGCCAGCTTATAGGCGGCATAAGCCATCACGTCTACCGGGTTGGCGACCATGACGATCACCGCGTCGGGCCGATGTGCGCCAATGCCTTCCAGCACGCCGCGCATGATGCCGGCGTTGCGTTGCAGCAGATCCATGCGGGTTTCGCCCGGCTTGCGCGCGGTGCCGGCAGTGATCACGATCACATCGGCATCGGCACAGGCCGTGTAGTCGTCAGTGCGAACCGTGGTCGCGGGCAAGAAAGCCACGCCATGCGAAATATCCATCGCTTCGCCGGCCGCTTTGTCTTTCGCCACGTCAATCAGCGTGATCTCGGAGGCCACGCCGCTGTGGGCCAGCGAAAAGGCACAGGCCGAGCCGACCAGCCCCGCCCCAATAATCGCTACCCGGTTCGCGCCCGATCCCAGCCGGGTCATTGCATCTTTCGCCATTGAAAGGAGTCCTCCCTATTTAGATTTACATAATACCACAGCGCGCCGGCTGCGGTCCCATCCTGTGTTTGCGCCCTATTATAGCACGGTACGGGGCTGCCCGCCTAGCCGAAACGTGGTACAATCACAGGGCGATTTTCAATCCGGCGGCCCCGCGCCCCGCAGCTACAGAGGAGACAGCACGCTATGATGGACCCCCCTGCGCTGACCACCTTGCTGCTGGCGACGACCAACGCCGGCAAAGCCCGCGAATACGCCGGCCTGTTCGCCGACTTGCCTTTGCGCTTGGTGACGTTAGCTGACCTGAACGTAACTGACGAGGTGGACGAGACGGGCGACACCTTCCTGGCGAATGCGCGGCTGAAAGCGGCGGCGGGGCGCGCGGCGGCGCAGGCGGCGGGACTGGCCGCCTGGGTGCTGGGCGATGACAGCGGACTGGAAGTGGATGCGTTGGGCGGCGCGCCGGGCGTGTTCAGCGTGCGCTGGGCCGGCCCCAACACCACCGCCGCCGAGCGCAACACGCTGCTGCTGGCGCGCCTGGATCAGGTGCCGCCGGCGCAGCGCACGGCCCGCTTCCGCTGTGTGATCAGCCTGCTAGACCCGGCCGGGCAGGAGTGGGTGGGCGACGGCACGCTGGAGGGGCGCATCACCTTCGCCCCGCGTCAGCAACCAGGCTACGGCTTCGGCTATGACCCGATCTTCGAGCTACCGGAGCGCGGCCTCACCGTGGCTGAAATCCCGCCCGCCGCCAAAGCCACGATCAGCCACCGGGGTCGCGCCGTCGCGCAGATCCGGGCGGTACTGGCGCGTAATGCGTAATGCGTAATGCGTAATGCGTAAACCGTGCGTCACTCGGCCGCGTCTGACGGCTGTCATTCTGAGCGTAGCGCAGAAGTCGGCATTATGGAACGGACGACAGCACGGAGCCCTCGCCTATAATTGCACCCCGCTATCCGACGCGGCCTGTACGCTGCGGCGTTACAACAAAACCCTCATACTCTCTGTGGTTCCGTGGCTCCCTGGTGCCGTCAATAGGCGCAGTGGTGGCCCAGATAAGCCTACTTGTCGAGCACTACGCTTATCCCGCGCAAGCCGATGCTTAGGCGGCGCGGGTCGCTGGGGCCGGCCAAGTCCGCGCCTTCGGGGACGGTCAGCCGCAGTTCGCTGGAGCCGGCGGGCAAGGTCAGTAGCGGCGTGTGCAGGCGGGCGAAGTCGCCGTTCGGCACCGCGACATGATAGACCGCCTGCCCGTCCTGCTGCACGATCAACGTGCGCGGACGGGCTAGGCTGGTCGCTTCGCCGGTCAGGGCCAGACGCACGGGCGCGGGCGCGTAAACACAGAGCGTCGCGCTCGCCCCGGCCATCCAGCGGAACGGTTGGCCCCCGTTTGACTCCAGCGCCGCCCAACCGTCGCCGGTTTGCAGGCTAGGCGTGGTCAACGGCGGGCCGGGCCGCACATGATACAGCGTCACCAGATCGTCGCCATAGAACGGCGCACCTGCGGCCACTTCGCCAATCAACGCGCCAATGGCCCGCGCCTCGTCGGGCGGCAAGAGCGGCCCGCCTTCCACATCATAGTGGCTGTAACGGGCAATCGTGCCGATGCCCAGGCTATGCAAGACCGCCAGGGGTTGAGCGGCGGTGGACGGCGTGACAATGTCGGTCGCACCAATTTCTAGCGGCTTGGTAAAGCGGTAAAGCGGCGAACAGGGTAGTGCGTTGCGGTTCTCCACGGTGCGCGATATATAGCCCGCCAGGATCGGGCGGCCATGCACCGTCTGATACAGCATCCGCTTGGCGAGGGGGGCGACCCGCACCTGCACAAACGGCAGTTCCAGCACCGGCCCCGGCTGCGGGTCGGCGGCCAGCGCCGCCGCACCCGGCGGCAACACGACGGGGCGCGTACTGCGCGCATAGATGGGCAGTTCGCCCAGCAGCAGCGCCAGAATTAGCCCGGCCACCGCCACGACCTGCCCCCCCCCCCCCCCCCCCCCCCCC
>JALYUO010000371.1 GCA_030853735.1 Chloroflexota bacterium | reverse complement strand
GCCTCCTCCTCAGTGAATTAAGGATTTACAGTCTGCCGTCCCCGCGCAGCCCGCGTAGGCGGGCTTGGTAGCGGTAGCGGCGAGTTCCAGTCGCCCGGCCCCCGGCCCCCGTCGCCCCATGTAGCTGCACGGGCCCTGCGCCGCCTGTGGGGTTGCATGACTGGTGGATTTGGTATACTAGGGTAGCGGCGGCTCCTGCGCGTCACCTGGAGACCTTCGGCTGCAAGTGAGAGAAAACTGTCATTCTGAACGCAGTGAAGAATCTGCCGCCGTGCGGATCAGTCTCTACAGGGCGACTCACTCCGCCCTGAGTCTGCCTGTCGTATTTCCAGGGTTATTTGCGGTGCGAGGTAAAGACTCTATGCCCCTGAAGCGTAACCATCGTCATCTGCGGGTCGCCGTGTCGCCGTGGTGAACACCGTATGCCTGCCACAACAGGGTGAATAATCCGCCGCTCACGCGCCGGGAATGGGCAGTGGCGATCCTGGGGATGGGGCTACTGGCGGCGGTATTTCTGGGTGGCGCGCTGACCGGGCGCGTGCTATCTCCGGCGGCGTGGCTCTACAGTCAGGCACCCTGGTCAGCGACTATGCCACCCGCCGACTTGGGGCCGGGCAACGGGTTGCTGTCGGACAGTGTGTTGCAATTTGAACCCTGGCTGGCCTACGCCGCGCAGCGATTGCACGCCGGCGCATTGCCGCTGTGGAATCCCAACAATATGCTGGGTGCGCCCTTCATCGGCAATATGCAGTCGGCAGTGTTCGATCCGCTAAACTGGCCCTATCTGCTCTGGCCCGACCCGCTGATGCCGGCGCTGCGCGCTTGGCTTAAACTGATGGTGGCGGCGCTGGGCACCTACGGGTTAGCGCGCGCCATATTGCGGGTTGGCCCGGTGCCGGCGGCGTTGGCGGCGATCAGCTTCGCCTTCAGCACGTTTCTCACCGTCTGGCTGCTCTATCCCCTCAGCAGCGCGGTGGTTTGGCTGCCCTGGCTGTGGTGGGCCACGGCCCGGCTGATCGCGCAGCCCCATCCGCGATCCGTGGCGGCGCTGGCCGTGCTGGCCGCCTTGCCCTTGCTGGCCGGCCAGCCGGAAATGGCGCTGCATCTCGTATTGGCGAGTGGGGCATGGGCGCTGTTTTGCGCGATCCGCGCCGGCGGCGGGTGGCGGGGGTTGACGCGCATCGCGCTGTGGGCCGGCGGCTATGCCCTCGGCACCCTGTTGGCCGCGATCCAGGTGCTGCCCTTCCTCGAATATCTGAGCCAGAGCGCCGCGTGGCAGGCCCGTGCCGGCGCACAACCCGATCTCTGGCTGCCGCCCTACTTGGCCTGGACGCTGGTCAGTCCCCTGCTGTTCGGCACACCGATCCATAGTGATTGGTGGGATATGTGGACAAACTACAACGAGGCCGCCAACTATGCCGGGCTGTTGCCGCTGTTGCTGTTGCCGTGGGCCTTGCGCGGGCGAGCCCAGCGCGGCCTAGCCCTGTTCCTGATCGGCGGGGCGCTGCTGGCCGCCGGGGTCGCCTACCACCTGCCCGTTGTGTTCGATGCCTGGACCCGCCTGCCCCTGTTGCAAACGGCGGCAAACCAGCGGTTGATCGTGCTCGTGCAGTTCGCGCTGGCTCTGTTGGGCGCGGTGGGGTTGCAGGCCGTTGCGGCGGGCTGGGAGACGGAGGAGACGGAGCGACCGGAGACGGGGCGACTAAAGTCGCGGCTACAGCTACGAAGCCCGCCTGCGCGGGCTGAGATAGAGGAAACGGAGGAGGTAGGGCGAAATGGGGCGCGGCTAGGGCTACGCAGCCTGCCTGCGCGGACTGTAGTGGAGAAAGCAGAGGAGCTGGGGCAAAATGGGGCGCGACTAGGGCTACGCAGCCTGCCTGTGCGGGCTGTTGGTGGGATGTTGATTTGGCTGGGGGTTTTGTTGGTGCTGGGCGTGGGCGTGCCGTCCATTGCTGAGTCGTTTTTCCACCTGCCGGCGGTGGGCGAGGCACGGATTAAGTGGGCGGCGGGGCTGGGG
>JALYUO010000353.1 GCA_030853735.1 Chloroflexota bacterium | reverse complement strand
GTCATGCCCTGGCCGCTGGCCTGCATGGGCGGGCGCGGCGCTTGCGGGCGCGGCGGCGAGGCGTTGCGGTTAGGCGGCGCGACGACGGCGCTGGGGTTCAGTTTGAGCGCCTTGGCGCGCGCTTGGAGCTTCTTTTTGCGGGCGCGGTGTTTGGCATCGGCCACTCTCTCGGTTTTATTCACTCGTTTCCTCCTAAAGAATTCATCAGCACGGTACAATTACAGACCATGTTATTGTACACGAGGCTTCCCGTCGGCGCAAGGGGGGCAATTTTGGTAAGTGTTCCCTCGGCATGGCGGCCAGAAGTAGATCCGTCGGGCATCGCTTGGCGCGGTGCCTGTTGTGGGGCAGCGTGAGGCGGTAGAAGGGCGACCGTGGGGAGCACCGCTACAGACAGCGGATGCGGCAACTAACGGGGGAGATCGGGGTCAGGCCGGCAGCGCGGGACAGCGCCCGATCTCCCCGCCGGCCACGACACTAACTCAGAGGCCGGGCTAAGGTGGGCCGCGCCGGGTGGCACCGCCTCCTACCCCCCGTTCATTAGCGGGCGACACCTTTGCTAGACAGAACCGTTACCATCTGAATTACTATAGCGGCAATGATTTGCTGCACCGCAAGGGCCGCCCGCGTGCCCAAGAATCCCCTATGCGCCGCCGGTCGCCAATATTTATAACTTGTTTATGCGCCGCTAGGCCGTGTTTACGTGCTATTTACGGTGCTTATCCTATGATAAACCTAGCCGGCCGCCGGCACGGTGACACAGCCGCCGGATCGTTCTAAGGAGGGTACACGGATGTCCAGCAGCGCCGCCACGCCGACCATTGAACTGCAAGGCGTATACAAGCGCTTTCGCACGCCGACCGGCAGCGCCTACACGGCTCTGCGGAATCTCTCCATGACCGTCCAGCCGGGTGAGTTTTGTGCGGTGGTCGGGCCGACCGGCTGCGGCAAATCCACGACCCTGACCCTGATCGCCGGCTTGGAAGCCGCCAGCGCCGGTACGGTCACGATTGGCGGGCAGCCGGTGCAAGGTATTGACCCCCGCATCGGCTATATGTTCCAAACCGATGCCACTTTCCCCTGGAAAGACGTGCTGCACAATGTCGCGGCG
This sequence comes from Chloroflexota bacterium, assembly GCA_030853735.1. GTDB lineage: Bacteria > Chloroflexota > Chloroflexia > QHBQ01 > JAICKM01 > JAICKM01. The sequence continues at coordinate 3,294 of JALYUO010000353.1, read as the reverse complement.
GGTCCGCTGTTTCGCGGCGTAGCAAAAGCCGATGCTTTCGCGCAGGCCCGCGATTGGATCCGCCGGGTGGGCCTGAGCGGATTCGAGAACCATTATCCGCACCAGGTATCCGGCGGGATGCGGAAGCGTGTCGCCCTGGCCCAAACGCTGATCACCGGCCCGCAGCTCCTGTTGATGGACGAGCCGTTCAGTGCCCTGGATGTGCAGACGCGCGTCCTGATGGAGGACGAACTGCTGGCCTTGTGGGCCAGCACGTCCGCCTCGGTGGTCTTTGTGACCCACGACTTAGAAGAGGCCATTGCGCTGGCGGATCGGGTCTTTGTGCTGACCGCCGGGCCGGCTACGGTCAAAGGCATCTATCCCATTGACCTGCCCCGCCCGCGCAATGTCGCGGAGATTCGCTTTAACCCGCGCTTTATGCAGCTCTATCAACAAATCTGGGATGCCTTACGTGATGAGGTTATGGTGAGCTATGAACGCGACAAAAAACGCACCACTGGTTGAGGCTACCCCGCCTGCCGCCGCCGAGCCGGTTTGGATCACGCACAGCGGACCCGGCCGCTATCGCCTCATGGTCAACGTGGCGCGGGTGGTGCTGCTGGTGGTGCTGGTCGGCGGCTGGGAACTGGCGGCGCGCCTCGGCTGGCTCGATCCATTCTTTTTCGGCCAACCGACCGCTATTCTCCGGCAGATCGGCACCTGGGTCACACAGGGCACCGCGCAGGGGCCGCTGTGGGAGCAGATCGCCGTCACGCTGGAAGAGACGATCATTGGGTTCGTGATCGGTGTGGTGCTGGGCATCCTTTTTGGCGTGGTCCTGGGCCGCAGCCGCGTGCTGGCCGACGTGCTCGGCCCGTACATCAAGGCGGCGAACTCGATCCCGCGTATCGTCCTCGGCTCGATCTTCGCCATCTGGCTGGGCTTGGGCCTGCCCTCCAAAGTCGCGCTGGCCGTCGTCCTCGTCTTCTTCATCGTCTTCTTCAACGCTTTCCAGGGCGTGCGCGAGGTAGACCGCAACCTGATCGCCAACGCCCGCATCCTGGGGGCCAAGTCGCGGCAACTCTCGACGCAGATCATTCTGCCTTCGGCCCTCTCTTGGATCATCGCCAGCCTGCACACCAGCTTCAGCTTTGCGTTGGTCGGGGCGGTGGTGGGGGAATATCTGGGCGCAATCCAGGGGCTAGGCTTGCTGATCTCGACCGCCAAAAACACCTTTAACGCCAACGGGGTGTTTGCCGCGATGCTGATTTTAGCGATTGTGTCCCTGACGGCGGAGGCGCTGGTGACGGCGCTGGAAAATCGCCTGATCAAATGGCGACCGAACGCGATTATCGATGTAGCATTCTAGGAAAGGAGCAGGACACGCACTCAATCGGGCGCACAGACAACCGACACGCCATTCTACGAAAGGGGAATCACGAGCGATGTACCAGACACAACGTAAAGTCGGCCTCGCGCTGGCCGGCAGCCTAATCCTGATCCTCAGCGCCTGCGACACCGGCACCGGCAGCAGCACCACCCCGGTGGCCGCCGCGAAGGACAAACTCAAGATCCTGGTCGGCGGGATGAGCAAGCAGATTTACCTGCCCAACGAATTGACCAAGCAACTCGGCTTCTTTGACGAGCAGAACCTGGATGTCCAACTGATTGACGAGGCATCGGGCCAGTCGGCGGAAGAGGAAGTCTTGTCGGGCGGGGTGGATGCCGGTTCCGGCTCCTACAACCACACGCTGGAGATCCAAGCCAAAGGCAAAGGGCTGACGGAAGTCGTCCAGCTCTTGATCTCGCCCGGCGAGGCCGAAATGGTGTCCAGCAAACAGGCCGACACCGTGAAGTCCATTACCGATCTCAAAGGCAAGAACCTGGGCGTGACCGAACTCGGGTCGGGCACGCAGACGCTGACCCAGTATATGCTCACCCAGAAGGGCATCTCGTCGGATCAGGTGCATTTCGTGCCGGTGGGCGCAGGCGACACCTTTATCGCCGGGATGAAGCAAGGCACGATTGACGCAGGCATGACCACCGAGCCGACGATCTCGCGGCTGCTGCAATCGGGCGACGCGAAGGTGCTGATTGATCTCCGCACGCCGGATGCCACTCGTGCGGCTCTCGGTGCCGACTACCCCTTCATCTGCGTGTTCATGAAGACGGAATACGTCAGCGCCCACAAGGACATCGTGCAGCGCATGGTGAACGCCTACGTGAAGACGCTCAAATGGATCCATAGCCACACGCCGGAGGAAGTGGCCGCCAAGATGCCGCCCGACTACTACGCGGGCAACCAAGCCCTCTACACGACGGCGCTGACCAGCCAGTATGCGATGTACAGCCCCGACGGCAAGATGCCGGAGAGCGGTCCGCCGTTCGTGCTCAAGTTCGAGCAGGCGATCAACGCCGATGTCAAAGCGGCGACCATTGACCTGAGCAAAACGTTCACCAATGAGTTTGCCGACAACGCGAAATAAGCGCCGGTCGCACAGCCCAGTAAGCTAAAGGCCGTCTGCATTGCAGACGGCCTTTAGCTTTTTGCTGAAGGCTCTAACGTGCGGCATAAGGAGCCGTCCGACCGGCACACAGGGGCTTGACACGGTAGCGCGACCATGTTAGTGTGTAATTGGAGGACATACCATGACCGTCGATCTAACCCCTGGTGGCACACGGGGGGCACGCTGCCAAAGTTGCCGCGACCACTTATGAAGGCTAAACCGAACATTGCTGCAACGAGGGCAAAGTAACCTCACAGTAATAGTATCAAGTTTGCTCCTCTTTCCCCTTTGCGCCAGTCCTCGCTAAAGTTCCTCCTTGCTTTTCGGTGTTGGTACTTCAGCCTTTTCCGGCCGGTTGCAGTCCTCGTTTGCGCTTTCCGCAAGCAGCGTGTATACTCGGCGGCACCGGAGAAGTACCCCCACCGTGCATTCTGGGAACGCGCCCGCAGGCTGTTTTCCCTTATGTTCCCCCTTGCGGCGTAAATCGTTGCCAATGGCCTTCGGAGACCACTTCAACGGTCCCGGCGGTCACTTTGATCGCGGTCTCATCGTCGATTGCGTACAGCGGCACAGGGACGGCGGCGGCCATTCGTGCCACGTTGGCCGTGGAACTTTCCGGGTGATCCGCGTGATCCAGGTGGGGCAACAACGCAAAGTCCACCAGTCCCAGCCCCGTAGCGATGACGAAGGGCCTTTGCGGGTCGTCGTACGTCTCGCCGAAAATAGGGGCGGTCACCATACTGCCGGCGCTCACCCCCACATAGACGGTCTCGCGCAGCGACGGCAGGAGGTCTGCCAGCCCGGACTC
>JALYUO010000271.1 GCA_030853735.1 Chloroflexota bacterium | reverse complement strand
CCCCCCAGTCCTGTTGCACCTGCAACAAGAACGCCCCCGCCAACAACCCCATCGTCATGGGGTGATACCAGCCAGCCCAACTGCGTATCTCATACTCCACCAAGTCCGCTTCGCTCTTGGTCAGCTCGATTTCCGTCTCGATGTTCCAGCGCGTCGCCCCCACTTGGCCCAGCTGCAACAGCGTCGCCGTGACTGGCGCGTTCGAGAGGCAGTACTTCACGTCGCTGCCATCCAACTTGCGCCGCAACAGCAGCCGGCACGCGCGCCCCGGCAAGTCATCTCGGCATTCCCAGACCCGTTGGCGCTGGAATGGGTAGCGCCGCGGACCCTGCGCCCCTTCAGCTACTGCCCCCGTGTGCCAAGCGCGCGGGGGCACGGCCGCCGCCACCATGGCGACCGTTTGCAGCGCGGCGCTAGCGGTCACCCGGCGCTCGCGCCACGGCTTGCGACCGCGCCCCTGCCAAGCCGTCATCTTAGTAGGGAGTGGAGTATCGTCCCTCTCACTCCCCCTTCCTTCGTAGGGAAGGGGGTTGGAGGGGGTTAGGTCGGCAATCCTACCTTGATCGCCGGGGCAAAGAATGTTAAAATAGTCACAATGTTAGGGGAGACGCAATGCCGCGCGAGGATCAGGAGCCAACACCCATACGCAATGCCGAGGCCACGCTGCAAGGGGCGGCCAAGCAACGCTATGTGACCGGGATGTTCACGCGCATCGCGCGGCGCTACGATGTGATGAACACGGTCATGACGTTCGGCCAAGACGAAGGCTGGCGGCAACTGACCGTGCGCGTGGCGCGCCCGCGCCCCGGCAGCCGGGCGCTTGACATGGGCACCGGCACCGGGCGCATCGCCGCCGAACTGGCCCGCCAGGGAGCCGCAGTGTGGGCGCTCGACCTGACCCATGAGATGATGGTGCGCGGGCGGGCCGACCTGACCGCCAGCCCACACTGGCGCGAACCGGCGCAGCGCGTCCATTTTGTGCAAGGCGACGCGCTGACCTTGCCGTTCGCCGACGCGAGTTTTGACTGCGTGACCAGCGGCTTCACGCTGCGAAACGTGACCGATGTGCCGCAGGCCATGCGCGAACTGTGCCGCGTGGTGCGGCCCGGCGGCCGCGTGGTTACGCTCGAAGCCTCGCAACCGCCGCTGGCCCTCTTCCGCACCGGCAACCGGCTCTATATCACGCTGATGCTGCCCTTGCTGGGCCGCGTGATCGCCGGCGACGCGGATGCCTACACCTATCTGCGGAGTTCGATGATCCGCTTCTATGATGCGCCGGGCCTCGCGGCGGTCATGCGCGCTGCGGGGCTGGAGCGGGTGCGATTCAAGCGCCTGATGTTCGGCAGTGTCGCCGTCCATGTCGGCACGCGACCCTGAGCCGCTAGGAAAGAGCCGGTAACCACCATGATGCCCAGCCACGACCTTGATCTTGATCCCGACTCTGATCCTGATAGCGAAACGCGCCGCACGCGCAAAAACGGGCGCGGCGACAACATCCCCGACGTGGTAATTCGCCGGCTGCCCATCTACGCCCGTGCGCTGCAATACCTGCACGCCGAGGGGGTCGAACACCTCTCATCCGAAGAGTTGGGCGACCGCATTGATGTCAGCGCGGCGCAAATCCGGCGCGACCTAGCCTATTTCGGCGATTTCGGCAAGCAGGGCAAAGGCTATAATGTCGCGTTTTTGCTGGACCAGATCAAGACGATCCTGCAACTGCAACACCAGCGCAACATCGCGCTGGTCGGCGTGGGCGACCTGGGCCATGCGCTGGCTCGCTACGATGCCTTCCGGCAAAACGGCTTTTGCATCAGCGCCGCCTTCGACCACAATCCGCATAAGCACGGCCAGTGCATCGGCGATCTAGTCATCGAGAGTATGGATGCCCTGGCCCAGCGCCTGCACGAGGATGGGATCGAGATCGCCCTGCTGGCCGTGCCGGCCCACGCCGCGCAAGCGGTGGCCGACACGCTGATCGCCGGCGGCATCCGCGCCATCCTCAACTATGCTCCCACCGTGGTCAAAGTGCCTAAGCACATCAGCATCCGCCACATTGACCCCGTGGTGGCGCTGCAAAGCATGACCTACTACCTACCCGACGGCGAGTAAGCCGCTACGCTGGTCACGCCAATAAACAGCCAAGGGGAGCCATAATGGCTCCCCCTTTGCGCTGCGTAGTGGGCGGCTCAAAACCGGATGCGGCTGCCTTGCTGCATAGTTTGGCGTTCTAGACGATAGAGATAGCGGCATTCGAGGAAAATCCAACTGCCCAGCACGCTCAGGCCATAGCCGCCGAGTAGCGGGGTGAACGGGCCGAAATTCACTACCGTGGCGCAGGCGACGGCGATTTGGCCCAGGCCCAGCGCGCGATAGAGGCCCGCTTGGCCGGTCAGCCCCCAGACGGCGAAAGTGGCCCGCAGCCACTGCGCGCCGCCGATCATGACTAGGCCCGCGATCAGCCAAGCTAATCCCGCGTGGAACAGGCAACTGCCTGCCAGCCAGACCAACAGCAACGGCAGTTCGAGCCGCGAGCGTTGGGCTACGGCGGCGGGCGTGGCGTGCGGACGCAGCAAATCGCGCAACGGCAGGGGGGTCGGCGGCTCCAGCGGCTGGCGGTAGTCGGCATCCATCGCTTCCCAGGCCGTGCGGGGTTGCACGGGCGGCAACGGCAACGGCACGGAAAGCGCAGGCCACGCCCGGCCATAGGGCCCCGGCAGGCACGGGGCGGGCGGCGCGGCTTCGTCCAGAAACTCGAAGCGGCTCAGGGCGGGGTCATGTGGGTTAGGGTTAGCGGGTAGCATACGGGCCTCCGCTGCGGCTGGGCGGCTGGAAGGGGGCGCGCTGAGAAACGGCCTGAGTCTATTATAACACATGAGGAACGACTGTAGGGGCGCTGCTGGCCGCCTCCGTGACCCGTGGATAGGGGGCTTGCCGCCTCAGTGGCTGTAGGGGCGCTGCTGGCCGCGCCCGTGGCTGCTATAGTAATTCAGATAATGATTTAGAAATTAAGCAAGAGGAGTTTGCACCCCCAGGTGCGAACGACGCGCCGCCTTCGGAGTT
>JALYUO010000252.1 GCA_030853735.1 Chloroflexota bacterium | reverse complement strand
CCTGGACGGGTCGCCGGTCGCCGGTCGTCAGTCGTCAGTCGTCAGTCGTCGGTGCGGGGTCAGGGGTCAGGGGTCAGGGGTCAGTCGCCCCTAATAACTTAACACTCAACACTCAACACTCAACACTCGTCGGTGCGGGGTCAGGGGTCAGGGGTCAGGGGTCAGTCGCCCCTAATAACTCAACACTCAACATTCAACATTCAACACTCAACACTCCGGCAGTATTGCCGGCCGCGATGGCCCTCGCCTATTGCGCCGCCATGCTGGTCGCGCTGCGCTGGTTCGGGCAGGAGGATCGCTATATTCTGCCCATCCACACGCTGCTGCTACCGTTGGCCGTTGCGCCGGTCGCGGTGGTTGCCACCCGGCCCCGCATCGCGGCGGGACTAGGCTGGATCTTTGCCGGGCGGCGCGGCCTAGGGGTCGGCGTGACTCTGGCAGTCTTGGCCTTCGTTAGCCACGTCGTCACCGTGCGCCAGTGGGCAGCCACCGACTACGCACTGTTTGTGCAAAACATCGAGGATGCCCATGTCGCCCCGGCCCGCTGGATCGCCGATCACACGCCGCCCGGCACAGTCGTCGCCGCCGAACCCATCGGCGCAGTACGTCTGTTCAGCGGTCGCCCCACCGTAGACCTCGTGGGCCTGACCACCCCCGCCCAACTCGGCCACTACGGCGACTGGCCCGCCACGCAGCAGCTATTGCAAGCCCGCCACGCCGCCGTGCTGCTCTACTATCCCGCGTGGTGGCCGGCCCACCGCCCCTTGCCGTGGGCCCACGAACGCGCCCGCTTCGCCGTCCCCGACAACCGCATCGCCGGCGACAGCCCGATTGCGGTGTATAGCCTGGACAGCGCACCAGGAGCGGGCCGCTCCGTCCCTGGCATAGCTCATGCTTTCCCGTAGCCGTTATGTTCAGTAACCTCGCGCTACCGATCCTCCTGGCAATTTTCGCGGCAGCGGCAGGCGTGGTCTGGCGGGCCGGGGACAGTCTAGCCAACACCACGGATGTGCTAGATGACCACTTCGGGCTGGGGCAGGCGCTCGGCGGCCTCGTACTGCTCGCCGTGGCAACCAACTTGCCGGAGATCGCCATCACGGTCAGCGCCGCGCTCAACGGCCAGTTCGATATTGCGGTCGGCAACATTCTGGGCGGCATCGCGATCCAAACGGCGGTCCTGGCGATCCTGGATGCGGTCGGTATGCGCGGGGGCCGGCCTCTGACGGCGCGCCTCACCACGCTGATTCCGCTGCTGGAAGCGGTCGGCGTTGTTGCCGTGCTGATCCTCGCCATCATGGCAACGCGGCTACCACCCACGCTACAGCTGCTCCGCCTCACACCCGGCGCGGTCGCCATCGCCGTGACTTGGCTGCTCAGTCTTTGGCTGATCAATAAGGCCCGCACCGCCTTGCCCTGGCAACTGAAAAACCCGGCGGCGGACAAGGAAGCCAAAAAGCCGTCCGGTAACGATGAGCAAGCGACTATGTCTACGGGACGCGCCATTGGCGGCTTTGTACTGGCGGCGGGCCTCACGCTGGTGGCCGGGGCGGTGTTGGAGCAAGCCGGCGAGGCTATCGCGCAAAGCATCGGTATGACCGGCGTGCTGTTCGGCAGCACCGTGTTAGCCGCCGCCACCGCGTTGCCGGAACTCTCCACCGGGCTGACTGCCGTGCGCGCGGGCAGCTACGAGTTGGCCGTCAGCGATATTTTCGGCGGCAACGCTTTCCTGCCGGTCTTGTTCTTGGTCGCCGAACTAATCGGCGGGCAAGCGATCCTGCCCCACGCCCACAACTCCGACATCTACTTGGCCGGGCTGGGCATCCTGCTGACAACCGTCTATATGGTGGGGTTGCTCTTCCATTCCCGCAAGCGACCGCTGCACATGGGCAGCGATTCGCTGGTCGTGGTGATCCTGTACATCGTGGGCATTGTGGGCTTGGTGTTCGTGCCGGGTGGCTAAAGTGTGATCCGTGCGCGAGCTAGAGCAGATGAAGGAGATCACAGCATGATAAACAGCAGCACCGTCAGCGTCACCGGCGATGTGCATGGAGAGTACAACCCGTTCGTCCACCTGCTACACACCGCCGGCTACCTGGACGATCAGCACGCCTGGGCCGGCGGCACCCGCACGCTCTGGATTATGGGCGACCTGTTCAACACCGGCCCCGCCAGCCTGCCCGTCCTCGATCTCGTCATGCGCCTGCAACGCGAAGCCCAGGCCGTCGGCGGCACGCTGGCCTGCTTGCTGGGCAACCACGAGGTCATGATGTTGGCCGCCCAGGCCCAGCCCAATGCGCCGTTCCCCGGCCCCCACGGCGAGACCTTTCGCAGCCACCTGCTGGCGACCGGCCACGTCTTGCCCAGCGACTTGGATCATCTCACACCGGCCCACATCGCGTGGCTGCGTGCCCTGCCCACCATGGTCCGGCTCGGCAGCTATCTGCTGGTCCATGCTGACTGCATGATGTACCCCACCTACGGCTCCACGGTCGAAGCGGTCAACACCACCGTCAACGCCGTCCTCACCCGCAACGATCCCGCCCAACTAGCCGACCTCTGGCAAGCCTTCGGCATCCACCACGCCTTTATTGACCAGCCCGGCGACCACCACCCCAACGACGGCACCACCCGCGCCCAAGCCCTGCTCACCCAATACGGCGGCCGGCAAATCATCCACGGCCACAGCCCGCTCTACAAACTGACCGGCCAAGACCCCACCACCGTCACCGCCCCCTACCTCTACGCCCACGACCGCGCCGTAGACGTAGACGGCTGCCTCTACGCCCGCGGCCCCGGCTTCGTCTGGGATCTGCCCGAACAACCCGACGAAACCCAAGCGATCCAAGCCGCCCTCGACGACTACCGCGCCGGCACCGCCACCTTCGTACCCCATGCCGAGGTCATGGATCGACTAGAAGCGCGCATCAACGCCAACCCACAGACTGGATCAGCCAATCTGTAAGAGACAATGCCATCTGGCGACATTGGCCGCAGCAACACGCTCTGTAGGCAACGCGAACCGACACGAAACAGAAGCGTCACCCCAGACCGGAGCGACGCTTTTGCTGAATAACTGTCTTGTGGGTGGAACAGGCTTAACTACGGAGCAAGCGGCAGCACGACGGTCGCTATCGGCGCAGGAATAGGCATTGTGGGTGATGCAACAGGTTTCGGTGCTGCCGTCATAGATGCCTGTATATCTGACGGCAGCGGAGGAGGTGATGTAAAGCCCGGTGCAGTGTCGCCGTAATGTAGAGTCTTAGCGTAAGGTTGCGGCGTTGGACAAGTTATAGACTCCACCGCTGGGTAGTCAGGTAGGCTTGGATCTTTAAGGACTTTCCGAAAACCTTTGCCATCAGCCGAAGAAACGACGTAAGTAGGTATGCCCGCCCACAAGTCAAAAATATAGGCTACGTAATGCGATTGCTTAGGAGGCGCAACGGACAAGCTGGGAGACATTATCAAGAAGTCCCCTTTAAGAACAACCAGCATTAATGGCGGATCCTCGATAGTACCAGCAGCACCCATGCAACCGAGACCGATCTCGCCCACCTCTGCCCTGGTGACACGACGCGATAGAAGTACCGTCGGAGTTCCACTAACAGAATCATGGGTCTCTAGTGCCTGCTTTACCGCGTATTGAGCCATTTGCGCTGGTGTAGCATTGCCAAGACCAGACTTATCATATTTGCTGTCCTCAGTATTAGATGTATTGAGTACACTGGCTGCATTCGCTACATTC
>JALYUO010000235.1 GCA_030853735.1 Chloroflexota bacterium | reverse complement strand
AACTCCGCAGTTGCTGGACCTGTCGCTGCTCCAGATCATTATCTGAATTACTGTAGGTATAACCGCCGGGCTGTCTGCTATCAATCGTTAGTCGTGCGCTATTTCACACAAGGAGTCTGACTCATGTCGCTGGAAGAAAACAAAGCTATCGCTCGCCGCTATATCGTAGATGCCGTGCCTGAGCCGGATATTTACGATGCGGTGTTGGCCGAAGACGCAGTGTTCTATTATCCGGGGCTGCCCGGTCCGCTGCATGGGCGCGAAGCCCTCAAAGGGCTGGACACGGCCTATCGCACCGCGTTTCCTGATTACCGCGTGACGCTGGATGATGATCTGCTGGCTGAGGGGGACAAAGTGGTGGGGCGCTGGACGATGCGCGGCACCCATGCCGGTCCCTTCAACGGCATCTCCGCGACGGGTCGCGCCGTGTCCATTACCGGCATCAACATCGTGCGGATCGCCAATGGGCAGGTGGTCGATGACTGGGGCGCGTTCGATCTGCTGGGCTTAATGCAGCAGGTGGGTGCGTTCCCCTCCTAGCGCACCTTAGCGCACGAACGTGGTGCGTTGCCCGGCCAGCGCGTCACTGATGCGCTCCCAGTGGTGGTCTACCAAATCGAGGTCCGCGATTTCGCTCGGTGCGAAATACGCGGCCTCGGTCGTTTCGTCGCTCAGGCCCAGCACGCCGCCGGTCGGCGTGGCCGCGAAGCAGAAGGCGATTAGTTGCCGCTGGTTGCCGTCGTCGTATTCCACGATACGATGCGGCGTGGTGTAGACTCCGATCAGCCGCCCGACCGCCACTTCCAGCCCCGTTTCTTCCCGCACCTCACGCGCGCAGGCTTCGGCTGCGCTCTCGCCCGCTTCTATCGCACCACCAGGGAGACACCAGCGCCCATTATCGCTGCGCCGTGTCAGCAAGATGTGTTCCTGGTCCGCCGCGAAAATCACTGCCGCGCACGCCGGCATTAGCTGCGCCGTGCGCCCCACACGGTCGCCATGAATAATTTTCATCTAAACCCTCTTTTTGCACCACAAAGACGCAAAGACCACAAAGAACGAAACCCGTAAAAATCTCCGTGTCTCCGTGTCTCCGTGTTGAAAACCGTATCAGCGTGTGGCTTTGATCGAGAACAGGCAGGGGATTTCGCCCAATTCGGGCGGCACACGCCACCAGCCGTCGGCTCCGCGTACCATCAGCGGCATATACTGCTCCGGCGAGTACGGGAACTCATGCAACCACTCAATTCGCAGGCCCGCCCCGGCCAGCGCGCTTACGATGTCGCCCAGCGCATGGCTCCAGACGTGTTCAACGGAATGATAGGCCACGTTCCGGTCGGCATACGATCCCTGGCCCTCGATCAACATTGGCTCGGCGCTATGAAAATAGGGATAGCCCACACGCAAGTCGGTCGTGTTCTCGGCATCGTCGAACATATACATCACCGGGTGGAACTCCGCGATATAAAAGAAGCCGCCCGGCTTGAGGAAGTGGGCGATCACCGCCGCCCAACGGGTCAGATCAGGTAGCCAACTCAGCACGCCGTAGGATGTATACATAGGACTTTCGCTTGCAGTGCCTGCTATGGGCACCAACCAAGTTGGAATTGAGTGTCACGAGCGAAAGTCCTGATACACAATGTCGAACTGGCCCTGCAACGCCGCCGGCAAGGCATAGAGATCGGACTGCACAAACTGCGCTGGGATGCCACACTCGTCGCTCAACTGCCGCGCCAGGGTAATCGCCGCAGCGGAAAAATCGGCCCCTGTTACCTGCGCGCCGAGTGTGGCCCACGAGAGGGTGTCCAGCCCAAAGTGGCACTGCAAGTGCAGCAGCGTCTTGCCCGCGACCGCGCCCACCTCGTCGCGCTCCAGCGCATGGAGCCGCATCGGCTGGGCCTTGAACCCCGCCACATTATACGTGGCCGACGCTGCATTGATCCCCGTCCAGGCATCCCATAGCTGCCGATTCTGCTCGATATACTCATCCATCGCCGCACCTCCACGCCTATGATACCACAGTTAGCGGTGGGCCGTGGGCCGCGGGCGGTGAGCGGTGAGCCGTGGGCGGTGGGCCGTGGGCCGTGGGCCGTTTGTATCACGTATGGCGTATCTCACACCTTTGGCTCACGGCGCACAGATCACCGCCCGCGGCCCACGGCCCACGGCTTACCGCTCACCGCTCACGGCTCACCGCCCACGGCTCACGGCCCGCAAACGATTGACATAACACAGGAATCCTGCTAGAATAGAGGGGCATGAGGCAAGCATGGGCACGCTCTTCGTTGTTAGCACACCAATCGGCAATTTGGCTGACCTGACCCTGCGCGCGCAGCAGGTGTTGGGCGCGGTGCGCCTGATCGCGGCGGAAGATACCCGCCATACGCGCAAGCTGTTGACCCACTATGGCATCAGCACGCCGACGGTGAGCTATCATCAGCACAACGAACGGGCGCGGCTGGAACCGATCTTAGCGGCGCTGGCCGTGGGTGATGTCGCCCTGGTTAGCGACGCAGGTACGCCGGGCGTGTCTGATCCGGGCCTGGAATTGATCCGAGCGGCGTTGGCCGCCGGGCATACCGTCACCGCCGCGCCGGGTCCCGTGGCCGCCGTCATGGCCCTGGTCCTGAGCGGCTTCGACCCAGCGCGCTACTGCTACCTGGGCTTCTTGCCGCGACAGGGCAATGAACGGCGTGCCTTGCTGGCGCAGGTGGCCGATCAGCCCTGGCCGCTGGTCGTGTACGAAGCACCGCACCGGCTGGCGGCCTTGTTGGCGGACCTGCGAACCGTGCTGGGTAACCGACCGTGCGCGGTGGCCCGCGAATTAACCAAAGTGCATGAGGAAGTGGTGCGGGGGTCGCTGGATACGGCCATCGCCCACTTCGCGGCAAGCGCCCCGCGTGGCGAGTTCACCGTGGTGATCGACGGCGCGCCGCCGCCCGATCCCTCCGCCGTGGCCGGCGAAACCGCCGACCGTACTGCGGCCTCCGTCGCGCAAGTCAGTGCGCTGGTCGCCGGGGGAATGTCACCCCGCGACGCAGTGCAACAGGTGGCCGCCGCTTCCGGGCTGCCGCGCCGCCAAGTGTATAATTTGTGGTTAGCAGCGGCTGCCACAGCCGATCAGTAGCCGTCACGCACTGATTCGCCTGTTGCGCTGTTGCCGCCCCGGCCCCGTCGGCTGGGGCACTGGACCGATCCCCAGACTTGGGCGCTCGCCCTGGCAGGCAGCGATTCGATCTGCGGTGCAACCGTTGTCCCTGCTTGGGCAGGGAGAGAGAGGCGGCAATGCCGGAGACAGCACGAATCGACGAATTCCTCGGCCATTTAGCGGTCGAAAAGAGTTTTTCAGGTAACACCCTCGCTGCTTATCGCAATGATCTGACCCAATTCGCGGCCTACTTAGAGGGCGGGGAGAGCCGGCGGGCGGCGCTCGGCTTGGCCGGCGAACTCAGCCCGCTTGCCACCTGGGATGCCGTCACGTTGGACGATATTCTGGCCTTCCTGCTCTTCCTCAAGGAGCGCAGTTATGCGACCTCGACGGTGGCGCGCAAAATCGCGGCGGTCAAGTCGTTTTTCCACTGGCTGACGGCTCAACGCTTGGTGGGCCACGACCCGACCGCCGAATTGGATTCGCCGCGCGTCGCCAAGTATCTGCCACAAGCGATCTCAGTCGGCAACATTGAGACCCTGCTTTTGCAGCCCACCCTGGCCGATAGCCCCGAAGCCTTACGTGACCGGGCCATGCTCGAAATGCTTTATGCTACCGGGATGCGCGTCAGTGAACTGGTCGCGCTTGATCTGGCGGATGTGACGGCGACCGGCGCAGTTGGTCTACCCGATGCCGCCGGTATGAGCGTACCTGCGCCGCAGGCGGTGCGCTGCCGGGGCAAAGGCAACAAAGAGCGCACCATCCCGTTGGACGGCACGGTGGCCCGCCAAGCGTTGGGCGACTAC
>JALYUO010000169.1 GCA_030853735.1 Chloroflexota bacterium | reverse complement strand
CAGCCCGTGGATCGCACCAAGCAAGGCGCCGGCGATGGCCGCGTTGGTATCGGTGTCGCCGCCGCCGGCCACCGTGTCCACCAACCCGGCCTCAACCGAGGGGGCGTGCAGGGCTTGGTAAAAGGCGTTGTGCAGCGCGATGGGCACATGGCCCTCGTGCGGTTGGTAAGCGGGGCGGTGGTGTTGGGCGGCGGCGAGGGCCGCCGTGATCTTGGGGCTGGCTCCGTGTGCCGCGTCCCACGCCACCGCGCGGGCGTAGGCCGCCGTCCCGTCCAGCCCCTCACGGATCACCGCCGCCAGCGCCACGCCAAACGCCGCCGACGCATCGCCACACACCCGGCTGGGGTGCGTGAGTGCGGCATCGGCGCGCAGGTAGCCGTCCAGCTGGGCCGCATCCAGGCGGCAGCCCCAGATCGCTAGGGGACTCTGGCGCATCAGCGCGCCGTTGGCCTCCGTCGTAGCATTGGCCGAGCGGCGGGCGGTGGCCGCTTTCGTGCCGGCGGGGGCGCGCGCTACGGATCCCAGCGCCTGATTGGTCGCCATGCCGCTGTCGAACGGCCCGCTCGCCAGCCAATCGCCATAGGCCGCCGCAATCGCCTCCGCGTCAAAGCCGTGCGTGACCAGCGTGCGGGCCAGGGCCAGGGCCATTTCCGAGTCGTCGGTTGGCTGCCCGGCCAGCGTGTGCCACACTGGGCTGGGCACGAGTTCGCGCACGCCCTGCGGATACTCCGCCGCGATGCGCTCCGCCGCCCGGAACTCCACGATGCTGCCCAGCGCATCCCCGGCCAACTGCCCCAGCAGGCAGCCCCGCCCGCGCTCGCGTACCAACGCTCCAACATTCTCGGCCATCCACCAGACTCCTTGTTTGATTGCACCACAAAGACCCCAAGAACACCAAGAATCAGCCGTTCATAAATCTTCGCGTTCTTCGCGCCTTCGCGGTGAAAACCGTTCTATGCCACAAGATCCGCCAGCGTCGTCCGTATAGCCGGCTCCACAGAGGCCGGTAGCCGCAGGCCCGTCGCGCCGAGGTAAGCCAGGAACGCCGTCACTCCCCTGTGCAGCGCGGCCAACAGATCAGCGTCGGGCACAATGTCGGCTTCCCACCACCAGCGGTGGATCGTCCAGACCCCGCCGATCAGCCGGCTGTCTACGCGGGCCACGAAGCGGTCGCCGTAAAAGACCGGCAGCACATAGTAGCCCCAGCGCCGTTGCGCCTCCGGCTTATAGACTTCCCAGATATAGTCGAAGCCGAAGAGGTGACTCACCGCCTTGCGGTCCCACAGCAGGCTGTCGAGCGGCGCAACAAAAAGCAGGCGCGGCGGCGGCAGGGGTGCGTCCAGTAGATCCAGCACGCGGGTCGGCGCGTGGTACAGCGTGCCGGCGACCTTGACCGCCGTCAGCGTGCCGGCGGCCAGTGCAGTGGCGAGGGCGGTCTTGCGCGCCGCGCTGTCGCCGCAGACACTCCACACCACCGCCTCGGCATTGGGCCGCAACAAGCCCACCGACTGGTGGCGGCGGGCCAGGATCCAGTGATAATAGGTCGCCTCTTCCAGCACAGGCGGCGCGTCATAATAGGCGGCGGGGATCACTCGTGCGGCGCGGTCGTAGTAGTGCCGCCCGGCCTGGCGGTGGTGGGTGACGATCTGCCCCTCGGCCCACAGGGCACGCAAGATGCGGGCGATGCCGGTGGCTGCCGGCACGGCACTACCGCCCGGCCCGGTCACGCGGTTCGCCAGTTCCAGCGAAGATAGTGGGCCGTGGGCATCGAGCGCGGCCAAGATGGCGTTCATAGCCGGAGTCTCGTCGCTGGGCAAGGCGGGATAGCGGTAGGGGTTGTAGCGGCGGTTCACCAGGGCACGCAGGGGCCAATCGGTGATCGGCACTAAACAGGCTTGCTTGTCCCAGGCATCGTAGAGCAGGCGGGCGGTGTAGGTGGCCTGCTGCCAGTCGTCCACGCGGTAGCCGGGGACGCGCGCCTGCAACACGAGGTCTGGGTTGCGCCCCGCCGGGTTGAGCGGGTCGTATTGGATCGTGCCCAGCCGCGCCAGCGCCCCCGGCAAATCGGTGGGCGTGAAATGATAGACCGTCAGCAGCCGCCGGGCCTGGGCCACACTGATTTCTAGCGTCATAGCCCCATTATACCCCAAATCCACCCAAATCTCCGGAGCGGCGGGCCGTCAGGGGTGCGACGCAGGGTTTTGCTTGCCGCCCCCTCACCCCCCCACCCCGCTCCCCGACGAGGAGAGGGGACGTTTAGGTAGCGCCGGCCCGCAGCGCAGGGACCGCATTATAGTCCGTTTCGCGTAACTACTCAGCCTAACGATCAGTCGCAGCACAAAGCGCAGTAGTCCGGCATTCTGCGCTGCGCTCAGAATTCGGCGGGGAGGGTGCCGCGCGCCACCGTAGGTGTACTCCGGTGGCTGCGCTGCGCGGGTTCTATGGCGGCTCACAGGGCGGCCGATTCTGCGCTGCGCTCAGTAGACCAACTAGGGCTATTTGTCGCGATCCTAACCTTGCCGGCGACCCCGCGCACGCCGTGCGCTGCTACAGCACTTGCCAACCTGCCAAATAGCTTAGAGGTGACGTTGGGCGGCGCGCTGATGTACCCCCATACATAGTACTTTTGTCTCTCTTGTCGCTTCCGCCTTTTTCGCGTACAATAGATAAGTGCTAGTGTACCGTACCTCGGCACAACGACTTCTCACCCCACTCAATGCACAGGAGGAATCATGCGTTATTTGCGATTACACCCGGCCCAGCTACTCATGCTCATCGTGCTCACCGCCGCCACCGTGCTGCTGGGAGCCACCAGCGCCGGCGCGCACAGCCCCAGCACCGGCGGGGCCGCCCCCCATAAGCCCCACGTCCCGACCACCTTTGCCTATTCTACCTACTTCGGCGGCACCGATTCCGACACGATCAATGCCGTCGCGGTGGATGCGGCAGGCAACCGCTACGTGACTGGGATCACCCAGTCCGGCTTCGACTTTCCCGTGACGGCCGGCGCGGCCCAACCGACCTTCGGCCAGGGCACCAGTGATGCCTTTGTCGCCAAGTTCAGCAGCACGGGCACCCTAATCTACGCCACGTTCCTGGGCGGGCAGGGCAGCGACAGCGGTAGCGGCATCGCCGTAGATAGCGCCGGTAACGCCTATGTCACCGGCTCCACGAACGCCATCGTGGGCTTCCCGACCACGGCCGGCGCGATCCAGACGGCGAATGCCGGCAACTACGATGCCTTCATCACCATCGTGAACCCCACCGGCACCGCCTTCACCTACTCAACCTACCTGGGCGGCGGGGCCGCCGACTACGCCAATGCCATCGCCCTGGACAGCGCCGGCAATGCGTATGTGACCGGCTTCACGCGGTCCAGCAACTTCCGTGGCGCGGACCCGATCAACCGCCATGGTGAGGAGGATGCGTTTGTCGCCAAACTGAATGTTGGGGGCGCGACGCTCGGCTACTCCCGCTATCTGGGCGGCAGCGCCAACACGCCGGACGAGTACGGCAACGGCATCGCGGTGGACAGTACGGGCAATGCCTATGTCACCGGAGCCACCAACTCTACCGATTTCCCGGTCACAGGCGGCGTGGCACAAGCAACCTACGGCGGCGGCACCAGTGATGCCTTTGTCACCAAGTTCACCGCCGGCGGGGCCATCGCGTACAGCACCTACCTCGGCGGCGGCACGGCCCCGGCGAGTGTCGGGACGGACTACGGCACCGGCATCGCAGTAGACAACGGTGGCAACGCTTACCTGTCGGTCAAGAGCAGCTCGAACGACTTTCCCGGTGCGGTCAATACTTTCGTCAGCGGCTTTGATGTCGTGATCGCCAAGCTCAACCCGACCGGCACGGCGCTGGCCTATGCCCGCTATATCGGCGGCAGCAACAACGACAACCCCAACGGCACCATCGGCCTGGACCTCGCCGGCCGCGTCTATGTCACCGGCCAGCCGGTCGGTAATCCCAACGACGACTTTCCCATCGTCAACGGCGATCAGCCGGCCTTTAACGGCGGATCCAGCGACGGCTTCTTGAGCGTGGTGGCCGCCGACGGCCGTTCGCTCGACTACTCCACCTATCTCGGTGGCAGTGGCGGCGATACCGGCGTTGCCGCAACCACCGATGCCAATCAAGTGGCGTATGTCGTGGGCTCCACCGGCTCCGCCGACTTCCCGATCACCGCCAACGCCGCCCAGCCGCTATACGCCGATGGCGGGGACGGCTTCCTCAGCAGCCTCAACCTGCCGCCGCCGCCGCCCACGGCCACCCCCACCAACACGCCGACCAATACACCAACCGCGACCAACACGCCGACCCAGACGAGTACGGCGACCCCGACGAACACGCCCGTCCCGACGAACACGCCCGTCCCGACGAACACCGCGACCCCGCCGGCCACGCCGCAAAGCACGCCCTGCGCGATCAGTTTCAGTGACGTGACCGACACCACGGCTTACTACTACACCTCAGTCTACTATCTGGCCTGTCACGGCGTGATCAGCGGCTACAGCGACGGCACGTTTAAGCCGTTCAACAATACGACGCGCGGCCAAATGACCAAGATCGTGACGCTGGCCTTCAGCATCCCACTCGTCAGCCCGCCGACCACCCCTACCTTTGCCGATGTGCCCAGCAACAACGTCTTCTATCAATTGATCGAGACGGCGGTGGCCCATAACATCGTCAGTGGCTATACCTGTGGCGGCAGCAACCCGCTGACCGGCAGCCCCGAACCGTGCGACAGCGGCCACCGTGCGTACTTCCGCCCCAGCAACCCGGTGACGCGCGGCCAGTTGACCAAGATCGTGGTGATTGGCGCGGGCTGGACCCTGCGGAACCCGGCCACGCCCAGCTTCAGCGATGTGCCGACCACCAACGTCTTTTACCAATTCGTTGAAACCGCCGTCTGCCACGGAGTCATCAGTGGTTACACCGGCGGCACGTTCCACCCCACCGCTAACGCCTTCCGCGGCCAAATCGCTAAGATCGTCTACCTAGCGGTAACCAACCCGGCGGGCACCTGCGCGGCGACCAGCAAAAGCGTGCGCTAACTGCCACGCTGCGGCGCGGGCGCGCTGCATCCCCCGCCGCGCCGACGGGACCAGGGAGATCGACTCCCTGGTCCCGTTGTTTGCGCGCAGGAGGGTGCGCCCCGATCCGCCGCGAGACCGCGCCGCACTCCCGCCCGGCGGCGGATGCGCGCCACCCCGCCGACGTGCTATACTGGGGGCAGCAAGCGACCACAGAAAGGTTCTATCACGAAGGAGGAGGATTAGCGATGGCACAGATGAGCGCCGCCGAAGTGCGCGCCTTTCTTTTGGACAAGACCAGAACGGCCAAACTCGCCACTGTGCGCGCCGATGGGCGGCCCCATGTGGCTCCGGTGTGGTTTGATTTGGCGGGCGAGACACTGGTGTTCACCACCGGGCACAACACGGTCAAAGGGCTGAATATGCAGCGCGATGCGCGCGTCTGCTTGTGTGTCGAAGACGACCAACCGCCGTTTAGCTTTGTGATCATCGAGGGCACCGTCACCTTCAGCGACGATCCCGCCGAACTGCTGCGCTGGGCCACGCGCATCGGCGGGCGCTACATGGGCGCGGACGTGGCCGAGAGCTATGGGCGACGCAACGGCGTGCCCGGCGAATTGCTGGCGTACGTCACGCCTACCAAGATCATAGCCCAGGCCAATATCACCGCATAGGCTGGCAGGAGATCTCCCATGCTGCTGACGATCACCACTACGCACCCACCCGCTACCGACCTGGGCTATCTGTTGCACAAAAACCCGGCTCGTTGCCAGACCTTTCCCGCCGGCTTCGGCCAGATCCATGTCTTCTACCCCGAAGCCAACGACGACCGCTGCACCGCCGCGCTGTTGCTCGATGTGGACCCCGTGGCGCTGGTCCGCAAAGACGGCGGCGGCGCGTTAGAGCAATATGTCAATGACCGGCCCTATGTTGCATCATCGTTCCTCAGCGTGGCGATCAGCAGTGTGCTGGGCACCGCGATGACCGGGCGCAGCAAAGAGCGCCAGGCGCTGGCCGACACGGCGATCCCGCTGGAAGTGCTGCTGGCGGCCGTGCCGGCGCGCGGTGGCGAGGCCGTGCTACGCGGCCTGTTTGAGCCGTTGGGCTACAGCGTGACGCTGGAGGCGCACCCGCTTGACCCACAGTTCCCCGACTGGGGCGGCAGCCCCTACTACACCGTGCGCCTGAGCGCCACAGTGCGGCTGGCCGACCTGCTGGCCCATCTCTATGTGCTGATCCCGGTGCTGGACGACGACAAGCATTACTGGGTGGGCGACGACGAGGTGGAGAAGCTGTTGCGCCACGGCGCGGGCTGGCTGGCCGCCCACCCGCAGCGCGAACTGATCGCTAAACGCTATCTCAAACGTCGCCACAGCCTGGTGCGCGCTGCGCTGGCGCGCCTGGTCGAAGACGACGTACCCGATCCTGACGCGGCAGAGGGGAACGGCGACGCGGAAGAAGCCGCCGGCGAACGCCCGATCAGCTTGCACACTCAACGACTGGCCGCCGTGGTGGATGCGCTGCGGGCGGGCGGCGCGGCGCGCGTGCTAGACCTAGGCTGCGGTGAGGGCCGCCTGATCGAGTTGCTGCTCAAAGACCCGCAGTTCACCGCCATCCTGGGCATGGACGTGGCGGCGCGCAGCCTGGAGATCGCTCAGGACCGCCTGCACCTAGACCGCCTGCCCAGCCGTCAACAGAGCCGCGTGACGCTGATGCAGGGGTCGCTGCTCTACCGCGATGCGCGGCTGGCCGGTTACGATGCCGCCGCTGTGGTCGAAGTGATCGAGCATCTGGACCCGCCGCGCTTGGCCGCCTTCGAGCGCGTGCTATTCGCAGCTACGCACCCGCGCTTGGTGGTCGTCACCACGCCCAACGCCGAGTACAACGTGCGCTGGCCTACCCTGCCCGCCGGCCACTTTCGCCACCGCGACCACCGCTTTGAGTGGACCCGCGCCGAGTTCCACGCCTGGGCCGAGGGCGTGGCCGTCGCACACGGCTATCACGTCGCCGTCCAGCCTATCGGCCCCGCCGACCCGGACGTGGGCGCGCCTAGCCAGATGGCCGTGTTCACCCTGACCGCTGGGAAACCCAAGACTGACAGCATAACATTCAGGGATATGTCGCTAGAACGTGGGGCAGAAAGCGCGGCAACGGATTGACCATGCCGAAGCCGGAGCTAATCTTGCCGTCCGACAGCGGCAGCATCAGCCGCAATCTGTGGGGCACGGCAATGGCTATCCTATAGTAATTCAGATAATGATCTAGAGATCAGGAAGGAGGAGTT
>JALYUO010000108.1 GCA_030853735.1 Chloroflexota bacterium | reverse complement strand
CATTTCGTGCGCGCCGGTGAAGATTGGCGGCTCATCGTCACGCGCGACCCCACCGCCGTGTTATCGTTGCCGGCCATCGGCTGCACGTTGCCCCTGGTCGAGGTCTACCGTAAGGTCAGCTTTCCGGCGGATGCCGAAGCCGTCCCAAGTGCGACCGCCGACACGGGCGCGTGACAGTAACCTCCCATGAGAAGTGTGGTGAGGACAAGTGATAGATCGCACGGTTGATCCCTTGATTTTAGCAGGCCAACAGATTCGGCTGCGTGACTGGCAAGAGGCCGATCTGGACACGTATGCCCATTGGCTGCAACCAGGCCATCATTGGAAAGAACTCGATGGGCCGTATTACCCCACTCCCACGCCGGCACAAATCACGGCCAATATCGCCGCCCTGCGGGCTGAGATCGAGCGTAGCGCGTGGCCGGACCCGCGCCACCGGCTGATTATCGCTGCCGCAGCGACGGATACGCTGCTGGGCTGCGTGACTTGGTACTGGGAGAGTGTGGAGACCCAATGGCTGTCCGTCGGCATCTCGATTTTCGACCCCGCCCATTGGGGCCACGGCTACGGGTATGAGGCGTTGGGCTTATGGAGCAGCTACCTGCTCCAGGCTATGCCCCAATTAGCGCGGCTTGACCTCCGCACCTGGTCGGGCAACACCGGCATGATGCGCTTGGCCGAGAAGCTAGGTTATCAGCAAGAAGCCCGCTTTCGCAAGGCGCGCATTGTGCGCGGTGCGTATTATGACGGCCTGGGCTATGGCGTGTTGCGCGAGGAATGGACCGCCTGCTACCCGGCCGGCTTTGCCGCGCACTTGGCAACCGCCGGCAATGGATGACAGGAGTGTGAGACCAGTGAGCGAACCAGAGCAAGCGTGGTATCCGTTGCGGTTGGTGCCCGAACTACACGAGCGGGTGTGGGGCGGGCGGCAATTAGGCGACATCCTGGGCGTAGCGCTGCCCGACGGCCCAGTGGGGGAAAGCTGGAGCATGGGCACCGCCAACCGGGTGGCGGATGGGCCGTTGGCGGGTCAGATGTTGGGCGCGCTGATCGCCCGCGACCCGGCGGCGACGCTGGGCCGCACGGTGCTGGCGAGTGGGCGCACCGACCTGCCGCTGCTGTTTAAGATCATTGATGCCGCCGAACTGCTCTCGATCCAGGTTCATCCCGACGACCGCTATGCCCGCACCGAGGAAGGCGCGGCCTTCGGCAAAAGCGAAGCCTGGCACATCCTGGCCGCCACACCAGGCGCGTATGTCATCCACGGCTTCAGCCGCCCGGTTACGCCCGCCGAAATCCGCGCCGGGCTGGGTGACGGCGCAATCACCGACCTGCTGCGGCGCGTCGAACTACAGGCCGGCGACACGTTCTATGTGCCCGCCGGCACCGTCCACGCCATCGGCGGGGGGTTGCTGCTGGCCGAAATCCAGGAGAACTCCGACCTCACCTACCGGCTCTATGATTGGGGCCGCCCGCGCGAACTGCATATTGACCGCTCGCTGGCCGTGCTGCACGCCCACCCACCCGGCTTTGGTCCCAGCCGCCCGTTGACCGTCGCCGCCGGGTCCAGCACCATCGCGTACTTGGTCGCCTGCCGCTATTTTGTCTACCAGGCGCTGGATGTGGCGGGCAGCCTGGACTGTGACACCGAGGGCCGCAGCTTCCACGTCCTCTTCGTCCAAAGCGGCAGCGGCCAGATTGTCTGGGACGGCGGCAGCGCGTTGCTGCGGATGGGCGAAACGATCTTTGTCCCGGCGGCGTTGCGCCGCTACCAGATCAACGGCTCCGGGTTGCGGCTCTTGCGCGCCTTTGTGCCCGACGTGCTCGACGATGTGATCGGCCCCCTGCTGGAAGCGGGCCATCCTGCGGCGGCGATTGCCGCGTTGGGCGGGGGGGCGGGTAACGAACTGGAACGGGCCATCGCGCCAATCTGCAATGTCTGACCCGACGCTGTGGACGATCATTGGCTCCGCCGGCAGCCGGAGTGATCAGGCGCTGGTGGATCGCTGGGGGCGTATCACGCCGCTGCCCGCTGGGCCGTCACTTGATTTTGCGCTTCAGCCGGACGGTGGCCCGCTGCTGACCGCCGCCACCCAGCCCCCCGCTGCCGTGCGCCAACGGATGCAAGGTCGCCTACCGGTGGTAGCGACCGCCTGGGAGTGGCGCACGCTGCGCTTGGCAACCGAAGCCTATGTATGTACCCTCGACGATGCGCCCGACGCGCCCACTTATGTCGCGGTGCAAGCGGTCGTGTTCAACCTGTCGGACGACGCGGCCCGTGGGCATTTCGCCGTCACCGTCACGCCGTACACCCCCACCGGCCCAGCCCCAATCCGCCGGCTGGCCTACCGCGACGGCGCGTTCGTGGTCAATGGGCAGATCTTCGCCGTCTGCCTGCCGCGTCCCCCTGCCTGGGATTGCAGCGTCGGGGCGGATGCGGCCACTTTCGGGGGACACAACCCCCTCCTACCGGCCACCCTGCGGTCCAGCGCGTACAACCGAGCCGGCGGCTGCCACGGTTGGGCTGTCTATGCTTACCACATCGCGCCCTGGGAAGAGGTGGAGTTTCTGGCGTTTTTGCCCTTACCAGGGGTCAGG